>CAIYWO010000102.1 GCA_903929925.1 uncultured beta proteobacterium
ACGCCAATCCCGACCAAGGGGATACGAATGTTGTTCCCGAGAAAGCCTGCAACGAGGCCGCCATGGGTGCCTGAGCTACCTGAGCCCACCACGACGTAATCCATGGGCTGACCCATATCGAAGAGCTGCTGTTGCAACTCCTGGGCACAGGCGACATAGCCTAAGCCGCCAATCGCGTTAGAGCCGCCTCCGGGGATGATATAGGGCTTGCGGCCTTGGCTGCGCGCTTCGGCGGCCATCTTTTCCATCGCCTCTGCCATATTTGTCCCGGCCGGTACAACGGTGATTGCATCCACACCCAGCAAGCGGTACATGAAGTTGTTGCCGCTCGCATCGGGGTCGTAGCTGTTCGGGATGCGTTCTTCAATCACAAACTGGCATTTCAAGCCCTCTTTGACTGCAGCGGAGAGAGTAATGCGGCAGTGATTGGATTGTGGAGCACCGCAGGTGATTAGGGTGTCGGCGCCTTTGGCGAGCGCATCACCCATTAGAAACTCAAGCTTGCGTGTTTTGTTGCCGCCTGGTGCGAGGCCCAGCATGTCGTCACGTTTAATCCAAACTTTTGGACCGCCTAGTGCCCGCGTGAAGTTGGGTAAAAACTCAATCGGCGAAAAGCCTTGTGTGTACTGACGACGGGGAAAGCGACTGATGTCCATCAATGACTCCAAATATGTGGATGTTTATTCTTGAGCACAACTAAGGTGCGGTGTTCGCACCAGACTGGCGCTGATTGAGAGCCAATGTATACCTGAGCGCAAAGGCTTGCCAAGTATTAATTGCAAATTAGCTTATTTTTGTTGACCTTTTGTGATTGAGTGGATAGCATCATTCTGTCACTTTGCATCTAAAAGACCTTAGATTTCATGTTCGCCTATACCGTTCGTCGCTTACTGATGACGATCCCCGTCATGCTGGTCGTTGCGATTTTTGTATACGGGTTGTTGGATCTCGCACCTGGCGATCCGGCAGTCTTTCTTGCTGGTGATGATGCAACGCTCGAAGATATCGCGCGCATTAGGATGACGCTCGGTCTTGATCAGCCCTTCTATCAGCGCTTTGCGATGTGGTTGGCTAGAGTGTTGCAAGGGGATCTCGGTGTCTCTTTATTTACAGGCGTCTCTGTGACTGAAATGATCGTGCAACGCATGGCACCGACCTTCACGTTGATGCTCATGACCTTGTGTGTTTCGGTGTTGGTCGCGATCCCGCTCGGTGCCTTAGCGGCCTGGCGTCACAACAGAGTCTATGACCGCGGTGTCATGATTTTGGCGGTTCTCAGCTTTTCACTTCCGACCTTTGTTGTTGGGTACATTCTCGCCTGGGGACTGGGGATTGAGTTGCGCTGGTTGCCCGTTCAGGGCTATGTGCCGTATTCACAAGGTGTATGGGCATCCATTCAGACCTTAATTCTTCCGACGCTTGCGCTAAGCAGTGTGTATGTTGCCCTGATCACACGCATCACGCGTGCCACCTTACTTGAAACTCTATCGCAAGACTATGTGCGTACGGCTCGCGCTAAGGGTGTGGGTAATAAGAATATCCTTTTTAAGCACGCGCTCAAAAACTCAGCCATACCGATCGTCACGGTAATTGGGAGTGGGGTCGCCTTGCTCATCAGCGGAGCTGTCGTGACCGAAACCGTATTTTCGATCCCAGGGCTCGGGCGTTTGACGGTAGATGCAATTTTGCGCAAAGACTATCCCATCATTCAAGGCGTGATTTTGTTGTTCAGCTTTATGTATGTGTTGGTGAATCTGCTGATCGATCTTCTGTATCGAGTATTTGATCCGAGGATTAAATACTGATGCGTAAATTTTTCACATTCCTCGTCAAACACCCTACGATCGCTGTTGGCGGTACGTTGTTGTTAGCGCTTATTTTGATGGCCATTTTTGCGCCTTGGATCGTCACGAAAGACCCAATGGCGTTGTCTCCGATACACCGCGCACGCGTTCCAAGCGAGCAGTTTTTGTTTGGTACTGACTTGTTAGGTCGAGATGTTTTTGCGCGTGTCGTGTATGGCGCGCGCGTCTCGCTCATCGTCGGATTTACGGTTGCTTTCCTTTCTGCCGTGATCGGAACGATTATTGGATTGACCTCAGGCTTTGTGCGTTGGGTTGATGCAATCGTCATGCGCATCATGGATGGCCTGATGTCGATCCCAACAATTCTTTTGGCGATTGCGCTGATCGCCTTGACCCGTGCATCGCTAGAGAACGTGATTATCGCGATTACGATCGCCGAGGTGCCCAGAGTGGTGCGCTTGGTCCGGGGGCTTGCGCTATCGCTGCGCGAGCAGCCCTATGTTGAAGCGGCGATTGCTGCGGGCGCCTCGCCAATACGTGTGGTGTTTAAGCATATCTTCCCTAATACGATCGCAGCACTCACGGTACAAACAACCTATATCTGTGGTCTCGCAATTCTGGCTGAGGCAAGCTTGTCTTTTATTGGTGCGGGTGTACCGCCATCCATCCCGTCCTGGGGCAACATCATGGCGGAAGGGCGTGCGCTATGGCAGATTAAGCCTCATATGATTGCGTTCCCGGCGGTATTTCTGTCGATCACTATTCTCTCGATCAATATGCTGGGCGATGGGCTTCGCGATGCGATCGATCCCCGTATGGCCAAGAGGATTTGAATATGACAGCTTCAAATCCACGCTCAGGAAACTCAGGCAGCCGTGTGCTCGATGTTAAGGGTTTGTCCGTTACCTTTGGCACGGGGGCGGGTACTGTACGTGCTGTCCAGTCTTTAGATTTACATCTCGATCGAGGCGAAACACTTGCTATTGTGGGTGAGTCCGGTTCGGGCAAATCCGTGACCTCTCTCGCACTGATGCGTTTGGTCGAGTATGGTGGTGGCAAGATTACAGAAGGATCCATGCAGTTGCATCGCGCCACAGGGCAATCGGTAGACTTGCGTCACGCGCCCGAAGATATGATGCGTACGCTGCGTGGCGCGGATCTGAGCATGATCTTCCAAGAGCCGATGACATCGCTCAATCCCGTTTTTACGGTCGGATCCCAATTGACCGAAGCGATTATGTTGCATCAGCCGGGTGATATGTCGACGGCAACGGCCACTGCTATTCGTATTCTGGATCAAGTGCGTATACCGGACGCTAAAGCCATGATGGGGCGCTACCCACATGAGTTGTCTGGTGGGATGCGGCAACGGGTCATGATCGCGATGGCTTTGTCCTGCAAGCCCTCCGTATTGATTGCGGATGAGCCCACGACCGCTCTCGATGTCACGATACAAGCGCAAATTTTGCAGCTTATTCAATCTCTTCAAAAAGAGATGGACATGGGGGTCATTTTTATTACCCACGATATGGGTGTCGTGGCCGAGGTTGCCGACCGAGTGATGGTGATGCGTCACGGCAAGGTCGTTGAGCAAAATGATGTGTATGGCTTGTTTGCGCAGCCGACGCACTTGTATACGAGAACGCTGTTGGCTGCCGTGCCAAAACTAGGTTCCATGCGTGGCACGCACGAACCCATGCGTTTTGATCTTCCCTTGCAAGAAGGCGATGCGGACCGTGCGCGACCCGAGACGCGTCATGTCAAACACAGTGAGCGCTCTGCTGACGGCGTACACACGAGCCCTGTCATTTTGAGCGTGAAGGATCTCGTCACGCGCTTTGATATTCGCGGTGGTATTTTCTCGCGCGTGGTTAAGCGCGTGCACGCCGTCGAGCACGTGAGTTTTGATTTGCATGAAGGGGAGACCTTATCCCTCGTGGGTGAGTCCGGTTGTGGCAAGACGACCACGGGGCGTTCCTTGATGAGTCTGACACAGATTGCGTCCGGGCAAATTCTCTTCGCTGGGAAGCCAATCGTTCAGTCGAGTTCCCAGTCTTTGCGCGAACTCCGTCGCAATGTGCAGTTTGTCTTTCAAGATCCGTTTGCCTCCTTGAATCCGCGTATGCGGATCGGTGAATGCATCAAAGAGCCCTTGATTATTCAGGGCCTCGCACAAGGTGCCGAGGCGGATCGCCGCGTGGCCGAGTTAATGGAACGGGTCGGCTTAGACCCTGCAACGATTAACCGCTGGCCCCACGAGTTCTCCGGCGGGCAAAGACAACGGATTTGCATCGCTCGCGCCCTCTCGGTTAACCCGAAAGTCCTCATCGCGGATGAGGCGGTATCGGCCTTGGATGTGTCTATTCGGGCGCAGATTGTTAATTTATTAATAGACCTGCAGGACGATCTAGGCATTTCTTATTTGTTTATCTCGCACGATATGGCTGTCGTTGAGCGAGTGAGCCATCGCGTAGCGGTAATGTATCTGGGGCAAATTGTGGAACTCGGCCCGCGCAATGCGATATTTGAAAATCCCCAGCATCCCTATACCCGTAAGTTAATGGCAGCCGTACCCATTGCGGACCCGACGGTGCGCCGCACACACAACTTAGAGATCTCGGAAATTCCGAGTCCTGCTAGAGCTCTGAATGATCTTCCCGTGGTTGCACCCCTAGTTCAGGTGGGTGAGGGGCACTTCGTTGCAAAACATAAGATTGGTGGCTTGTACTGATGTAGTGAACACAGGAGAGTAAAGATGGATCGTAGAAAATTCTTAATGACAACGTCCGCTTCAGCTGCCGCGCTGTCCTCACCGCAGGTGACGTGGGCGCAAGGTTCAGCACCTGCCAAGCTGTTTCGTTGGGTTCCTCATGCGGACTTGACGATTCTGGATCCCATGTTCAGCACCGTCTTCATCACGAACATCCACTCGCAACTGGTGTTCGACACGCTCTATGGATTAGATAATCAATATCAACCCCATCCTCAAATGGCGGTGGGCCATGTCATGGATCCATCGGGTCTGGTTTGGAAGATCATGCTGCGCGATGATCTGAAGTTCCACGACGGATCGCCTGTGCGTGCAGCCGATGCTGTGGCGAGTTTGAACCGGTGGGCGAAGAAGGATTTGATGGGCCGCTCTCTGATGGAGGCAACAGAGAGTCTGACCGCCCTAGACGACAAGACGATCGAATTTAAGCTCAAGAAGCCTTTTCCCTTGTTGTTGAACGCGATCGCGCGACCAACAGGCAGCATGGCGTGCATCATGCCTGAGAAGCTCGCGCAGACGCCAGATAACGTACAGGTTAAGGTAATGAATGGCTCTGGTCCATTCCGTTTCGTACATGATCAGTGGGTGTCAGGCTCGCAAGCCGTCTATCAGCGATTTGCTGATTATGTTCCAACGCGCGACAAGACAAAGCCGGAGTTCACGGCTGGCCCCAAAATTGTTCATATCGAGCAAGTGAAATGGCAGATCATTCCTGATCGTGCGACCTCTATCGCGGCCCTGCAGAACAATGAGGTCGATGGCGTTGAGCAAGTCGATAGTGACTTCCTGCCCATTCTCAAGAAAGATAAGAACATTACGCTTATTAAGCGCACGTTACCCTCGATCTCGTTGATGCGCTTCAATCACTTGCATGCGCCGTTCAATAATAAATTGATGCGTCAAGCGATTCTTGCGGCTGTCAGTCAGACCGAATACATGATGGGGATGAATGGTCCGGATTTCCCTGAGTATTGGGACGATAAGTGTGGCGTGTTTGTGCCCGGGTCTCCCATGGACAGTAAAGCTGGGATGGAAAAAATAACGGGCAAACGTGATTTGGCACGTGCACGCGCGATGATCAAAGAGGCTGGCTATAAGGGCGAGACAGTCGTTATTCTGGA
>CAIYWO010000103.1 GCA_903929925.1 uncultured beta proteobacterium
AACAACGCATACCGGCACCGCCGGCACCCACGACCACCACATCAAACTGACGGCGCGGTAAAGAAGATTTGACAGCAGCCACGGCTTAATTTCTCCAGAGGATGTGTACGAAGTACACGACCGATCCGACCAACCACAAAACAGTCAGAACCAGTAAAAAGAGGCGAAGGCCTACGGGCTTAACGTAGTCCATCCAGATGTCACGCACACCGATCCAGGCATGCCAAGCGAGCGAGATCATCGCGAGCGTTGCCAAAATCTGTCCCATCGGAATGAAGAAACAGGTGAACGTAAACAGATTTTTCCAGCCAGCGTAGTTGAACCCAGACATCGTCAAGATGCCTACGAGCAACACAAGCGTGTAGACGGCCAAGATCATGGCGGTCACGCGCTGGATAATGAACTCGCTTGTTCCGTAGTGCGCGCCAACTACCAAGCGCTTGGGACCAATTTTTTCGACGGGAACCATTACCAGACTCCGAATAGTTTGAGTGCGAAGACAACCGTCAGAGCAAGACTGACGCCCAAAACGAGGCTGGCGCTTTTGGCAGCCGACTCTTTATCGACACCAATGTGCATGTCGAGCACGAGGTAGCGGATGCCTGCACAGAAGTGATGCAAGTAACCCCAGATCAAGACAAGCAAAATCAACTTGACCAACGGGAAGCCGACAACTGTCGACATTGCATTGAACCCAGCTTCAGAAGAGAAGCTCATAGCAAACAAGGCAATCAAGCCCGGCAGGCAGAGGAACAGGAGCGCACCACTCACACGATGCAGAATTGACACTTTGCCAGCCATAGGCAAGCGATACGCCATCAAATCGGTGATTCCGATATTGCGGAACTGAGGACGCGGCTTGGAAGCTGAGTCAGACATAACGACCTCGACGAGAGAACAATTAACTTAGGATAAACACTGTATTTTCGCTTACTGCGAGCCTTGCATTCAAATCAACTACAAACTTCTTTTAATTCAAGCTATTACGGTAATAGTACTGGCTGGTCGTATAGTGACCAACGCGTAATTCTACTGGACGATTCGCGTACGTATAAGAAATCCGCTCCACGCAAAGTAGGGGCATTCCAGGCTCAAGGCCAAGGCACTTTGCGATTTCCGTTTCAGCAAGCTCGGCGCGTAACTTTTCTTCTGCGCGCACCATGCTGATTCCGAACTCGGATTCGAACAAACCATAAAGAGGTCCTGAGTAGCCATTTAGCAAATCTGCACTGAGCCCCTTAAACAAGGCACCAGGCAAATAGATATCGTCCACCACGGTTGGCGTACCGGCAAACGACAACAACCGACGGATCGCAACAACCGGATCGCCTGATTTGAGCTCTAGTGCACGCGCCATCTCTGCGTTCGCCCTGATTCGCCTGCAGTCCAACACTTGGCTCTCTGCGGGCTGGGGTTCACCTTCGTTGGGGGCAAGACGCAAAAAACGGAAACGGACGCGCGGTTCGTGATGGGTTGAAACGAACGTCCCCTTCCCCTGCCTGCGCGTCAAGAGGTGCTCGGCCGCGAGCTCGTCCACTGCCTTGCGCACGGTTCCCTGGCTCACCTGAAAACGGGATGCCAGTTCGATTTCGCTAGGAATGGATTCGCCTGGTTTCCATTCACCAGCGTCAAGCGCCTGCACCAGCAGGGCTTTGATCTGCTGGTAGAGCGGGCTGAACGCCGCAGCGCTTGCGACCTGCCCCGAGGGAAGGCTTCGACTGCGTGCTGGATCAGACATGACGGGGAACATGGAAACTCATGTCGGTATTGTGGCATAGCGCGCCCCACAAGTCCACTACTCTTGTGTCTTATATAAGATATAAGATTATTGACGCTTTGCACAATTTGGACTAGCATTCCGCCCAGATTTCAGTTGTCGCGCCTGCGAGGTCGGCGGGGCAACAAAAAAGCTAAACTCGCTGTTAACCCATTCCCACAATCCTCTCAGTTTTTTCGGAGATAGCTATGTCCAAACCCGCCGTGCGCGTTGCGGTCACTGGTGCCGCAGGCCAGATCGGTTACGCCCTCTTGTTCCGTATCGCTTCGGGTGAAATGCTCGGCAAAGACCAGCCGGTGATTTTGCAATTACTCGAAATCCCGGACGAAAAAGCGCAAAAGGCGCTCAAGGGCGTCATGATGGAGCTAGACGACTGCGCCTTCCCTTTGCTGCAGTCCATGACAGCACACAGCGACCCAGTCGAAGCCTTCAAAGACGTGGAAGTTGCCCTGTTGGTTGGTTCGCGCCCACGTGGTCCTGGTATGGAACGCGCAGATCTGCTGGCTGTCAACGCCGCAATTTTTACCGCACAAGGCAAGGCACTGAATCAGGCCGCCAAGCGCAACGTCAAAGTCTTGGTTGTGGGTAACCCAGCCAATACCAACGCTTACATCGCAATGAAGTCTGCTCCCGACCTGCCTGCGAAGAACTTTACGGCTATGCTGCGCTTGGACCACAACCGCGCGCTGTCGCAACTCGCCACAAAGATGGGCAAGCCCGTTGCCGACATCCAGAAACTCGCAGTCTGGGGCAACCACTCCCCTACGATGTACGCAGACTACCGCTTCGCAACTATTGGTGGCCAAAGCGTCGAGAAACTCATTAATGACGCCGCCTGGAATCGTGATGTGTTCTTGCCGACCGTTGGCAAGCGTGGCGCAGCGATCATCGAAGCGCGCGGTCTGTCATCGGCCGCCTCGGCTGCCAACGCAGCAATAGACCACATCCGCGACTGGGTGTTGGGCACGAACGGCAAGTGGGTCACGATGGGCGTTCCCTCGGATGGCTCATACGGCATCCCAGAGGGCACAATGTACGGCGTACCGGTTACTTGCGAAGGTGGTGAATACCACCGCGTCACAGGGCTCGAAGTCGATGCCTTCTCGCGCGAGCGCATGGACCTCACGCTCAAAGAGTTGATCGAAGAGCGCGACGCTGTCGCACATCTTCTGAAGTAAATACTGCATTAACGGGCCCATGCAAGGGCCCGTTTTTTTTCACGCTTTGTTCCGGAGACAAGCATGTCCAAATTAACTACAGCAGGCCAGCGTTTTCGCGAGGCTCTCGCCGCAGAACAACCACTGCAAATTATTGGCGCGATTAACGCCAACCATGCACTACTTGCTAAACGTGCCGGCTTTAAGGCCATCTATCTCTCCGGTGGCGGTGTCGCCGCTGGCTCATTGGGCATGCCTGATCTGGGCATCATCTCCTTAGATGACGTGCTCACTGACGTACGCCGCATTACAGATGTGTGCGACACGCCACTAATCGTTGACATCGACACAGGCTTTGGCCCCTCGGCATTCAACATTGCACGCACAGTTAAAGGCCTGACAAAATTTGGCGCAGCAGGTTGCCACATCGAGGATCAGGTTGGCGCCAAGCGCTGCGGTCACCGCCCAGGCAAAGAGGTTGTCTCAACCGAAGAGATGCGCGACCGCATCAAGGCAGCCGTTGACGCACGTACCGATGACAGCTTCTATATCATTGCTCGTACCGATGCGATTGCGTCGCATGGTGTTGAAGCCGGCATCGAACGTGGCCTGGCCTGCATGGAAGCTGGCGCAGACGCTGTCTTTGCAGAAGCCGCATACGACCTCGAAACCTTTGCGAAATTCAAGAAAGCCACAGGCGCTCCATTGCTCGCGAACATCACCGAGTTTGGTAAGACTCCTTTGTTCTCAGTCGAAGAACTCAAGTCGGTCGGCGTCAACATGGTTCTTTACCCGCTGTCGGCCTTCCGTGCAATGAACAAAGCTGCCGAGACGGTCTATCAGGCAGTCAGACGCGATGGGCATCAACGCAACGTAATCGATATCATGCAAACGCGTGACGAACTTTACGATCGCATCAATTACCACGCATTTGAAAGCAGCATCGACACCTTATTCGCACAGGGCAAGTCCAAATAATTTCGAGAGGAATCCATCATGGCAACCAAAAAGAAACCCGTCACAGCATCGGCAGCAAAGTCTGCCGCGCCAGCCGCTCCCGCAGCTGCACCCACTTTCAAACCAAAGAAGTCAGTCGCGTTATCAGGCGTAACTGCCGGCAACACTGCACTGTGCACCGTTGGTCGCAGCGGCAATGACCTGCACTACCGCGGCTACGACATTCTGGACTTCGCAGACACCAGCGAGTTCGAAGAAATTGCTCACTTGCTGATCCACGGCAAGCTGCCAAACAAAGCAGAACTCGCTGCCTACAAAGCCAAACTGCGTTCGCTGCGCGGCCTGCCTGCGCAATTACAAACGGCACTTGAGTCCTTGCCCGCGGCTAGCCATCCGATGGATGTGATGCGTACTGCCGCCTCCACACTGGGCTGCATCCTGCCAGAGAAAGACGATCACAATATTCCCGATGCGCGCGACATCGCCGACCGCCTGATGGCCAACCTGGGTTCGGCTCTGCTCTACTGGTACCACTACAGCCATAACGGTCGTGTCATTGACGTACAAACTGACGACGATTCAATCGGCGCACACTTCCTGCACCTGTTGCATGGCAAAAAACCGAATGAAGATTGGGTTCGCGCGATGCACACCTCTCTGATTCTTTATGCAGAGCACGAGTTCAACGCCTCGACCTTCACCTGCCGCGTCATCGCAGGAACAGGCTCAGATATGTATTCCGCTATCTCGGGTGGTATTGGCGCCTTGCGCGGACCGAAGCATGGTGGTGCAAACGAAGTCGCCTTCGAAGTTCAGAAGCGTTACGAAACGCCTGATGAAGCAGAAGCCGACATTCGTGCGCGCGTAGAAAACAAAGAAGTCGTGATCGGCTTTGGTCACCCTGTCTACACGATCTCCGATCCCCGCAACAAGGTCATCAAAGACGTTGCCCTGCGTTTATCGAAGAAGGCCGGCACAACCAAGATGTACGACATCGCGGATCGCCTCGAAGCTGTGATGTGGGATGCCAAGAAAATGTTCGCGAACCTCGACTGGTTCTCGGCAGTGTCGTATCACATGATGGGTGTCCCCACAGCAATGTTCACACCGCTTTTTGTGATCGCGCGTACCGCTGGTTGGTCCGCTCACATTATCGAACAGCGCATCGACAACAAGATTATTCGCCCGGCCGCCAACTACGTCGGACCCGATGATCAAAAATTTGTACCACTCGCCAAACGTCGCTGATATGAACTCTGCAAATCGCAAGCCCCTGCCGGGCACCAAACTTGATTACTTTGACACGCGCACCGCCGTTGATGCAATCAAACCAGGCGCCTATGACAAACTCCCTTACACCTCACGTGTATTGGCCGAGAACCTTGTACGTCGATGCGACCCAGCCACGCTGACCGCATCGCTCTCGCAAATTATCGAACGCAAGCGCGACCTCGACTTTCCGTGGTTTCCTGCTCGCGTTGTTTGTCACGACATTCTGGGTCAAACTGCTTTGGTTGATCTGGCAGGCTTGCGGGATGCAATTGCAGCGCAAGGCGGTGACCCCGCTTTGGTGAATCCAGTTGTTCCAACACAACTGATCGTGGATCACTCGCTGGCAGTGGAGTGTGGCGGGTTTGATCCGGACGCCTTTGAAAAGAACCGCGCGATCGAAGATCGACGCAATGAAGACCGGTTTCATTTCATTAATTGGACCAAAAAAACCTTCAAGAACGTCGATGTCATCCCACCCGGCAATGGCATCATGCACCAGATCAATCTGGAGCGTATGTCACCCGTGATTCACGCCCTCGATGGCGTAGCCTTCCCTGACACGCTCGTCGGCACTGACAGCCATACGCCACACGTAGATGCCCTGGGCGTGATTGCAATTGGTGTCGGTGGTTTGGAAGCAGAAAGCGTCATGTTGGGTCGCGCCTCCTGGATGCGCCTGCCCGATATCATCGGCGTAGAGCTCACCGGCAAGCTACAACCCGGCATTACAGCAACCGACCTGGTTTTGGCGCTGACAGAGTTTTTGCGTAACCAGAAAGTTGTGTCGTCGTACCTTGAGTTTTTCGGTGAAGGTGCTTCACACCTGACGCTCGGCGATCGCGCGACGATCTCAAACATGACACCTGAGTATGGCGCGACTGCAGCCATGTTCTACATAGATCAGCAAACCATTGACTACCTCACCCTGACAGGGCGTGAAGAAGCTCAGGTGAAGCTGGTCGAGACCTACGCCAAGCAGGCTGGCCTGTGGGCAGATAGCCTCAAGGGCGCAGAGTACGAACGCACACTGCGTTTTGATCTCTCAACTGTCGTGCGCAATATCGCAGGCCCATCCAACCCACACCGCCGTGTACCGACAACAGAACTTAAAGCTCTGGGTATCTCGGGCAAAGTTGAGAACGAGCCTGGCTTGATGCCCGACGGCGCAGTCATCATCGCAGCCATCACCAGCTGCACCAACACCAGCAACCCACGCAACGTGATCGCCGCGGGCCTGCTCGCGCGCAATGCGAATGCCCGTGGACTGACACGTAAGCCTTGGGTGAAGAGCTCTTTGGCACCAGGGTCAAAGACAGTCGAGCTCTACCTGCAAGACGCACAGTTGCTCTCAGAACTTGAAAAACTCGGTTTTGGCATTGTCGCCTTTGCCTGCACAACGTGTAACGGCATGAGCGGCGCACTGGATCCAGTCATTCAGCAAGAGATCATAGATCGCGACCTCTACGCGACAGCAGTGCTGTCTGGCAACCGTAACTTCGACGGGCGCATTCACCCGTATGCGAAACAAGCGTTTCTAGCTTCGCCCCCGCTTGTTGTGGCGTATGCGATCGCTGGCACAATTCGCTTTGATATTGAAAAAGATATCTTGGGCATCGACCAGCAAGGCAAGCCCGTAACGCTCAAAGACATCTGGCCAACGGATGCCGAGATCGACGCGATTGTTGCGTCGAGTGTCAAACCAGCACAGTTCCGTAAAGTGTACGAGCCGATGTTCGCCGCAAGCGTCGACACCGGCGAGAAGCTAAGCCCGCTTTACGACTGGCGCGCACAAAGCACCTACATTCGTCGTCCACCTTATTGGGAAGGCGCGCTCGCTGGCGAGCGAACACTTAAGGGTATGCGCCCCCTCGCCCTCTTGGGTGACAACATCACCACTGACCACCTGTCACCTTCGAATGCGATCATGATGGATAGCGCAGCAGGTGAGTATCTGCACAAGATGGGCCTGCCTGAAGAAGACTTCAACTCATATGCGACGCACCGGGGAGATCACCTCACCGCGCAGCGTGCCACCTTTGCCAACCCTAAGCTCATCAATGAGATGGCCCTAGAGAACGGCAAGGTCAAACAAGGCTCACTCGCACGCCTCGAACCCGAGGGCAAGGTCACGCGCATGTGGGAAGCGATTGAGGCCTACATGGAACGTAAACAGCCTTTGATCATTGTTGCTGGCGCGGACTACGGACAAGGCTCCTCACGCGACTGGGCTGCTAAAGGCGTACGCCTCGCAGGCGTTGAAGCGATTGTGGCCGAAGGCTTTGAGCGCATTCACCGCACCAATCTCGTGGGCATGGGCGTTCTACCACTCGAATTCAAGTCGGGGGTCGACCGCAAAACGCTCAACCTAGATGGTACGGAAATGTACGACGTGATCGGTCAACGCGTGCCACTTGCGACTCTGACACTCGTCATTACGCGCAAAAACGGCGAGCGGGTTGAGGTTCCCGTGACCTGTCGACTCGACACGGCTGAAGAAGTTTCGATTTACGAAGCCGGCGGTGTGTTGCAGCGTTTTGCGCAGGATTTTCTTGAATCCACAGCAGCCGCTTAACGTCACCCTATAACGTAACCGTATAAAGATTTTTTCAGGAAGTTGTGACATGACTCATGCACCACAAATAAAAGTTCCGGCAACCTACATGCGCGGGGGCACGAGCAAGGGCGTGTTCTTCCGCCTTCAGGATATGCCCAAAGACGCACAAGTTGCAGGCGCAGCTCGCGATGCCTTTCTGATGCGCGTGATTGGCAGCCCAGATCCCTATGGCAAACAAACGGATGGAATGGGTGCTGCAACCTCAAGTACAAGCAAGACCGTGATCCTGTCAAAAAGCACGCGTCCTGATCACGACATCGACTATTTGTTTGGGCAAGTGTCGATCGATAAACCATTCATAGACTGGACCGGGAACTGCGGCAATCTCTCTTCGGCCGTGGGTCCGTTCGCGATTAGCAACGGTTTAATCGATCCTAGCCGTATTCCTCAAAATGGCATCTGCACTGTACGCGTTTGGCAGGCCAACATTGGCAAAACCATCATCGCCCATGTCCCAATGACCAACGGTGCTGTCCAAGAGACGGGTGACTTTGAGCTCGATGGTGTCACCTTCCCTGCCGCAGAGGTACAGCTTGAATTCATGGATCCGGCTGCTGAGGAAGAAGGCGCTGGTGGTTCGATGTTCCCAACTGGCAATCTGATCGATGACCTCGAAGTACCTGGCGTTGGAACTCTCAAGGCAACAATGATCAACGCAGGCATCCCCACTATTTTTGTGGATGCTGCCGCAGTTGGATGCACCGGTACTGAGTTACAAGAAGACATTAATGGTGATCCTGAAAAACTCATCATGTTTGAAAAGATTCGCGCCTACGGTGCGTTGCGTATGGGGTTAATCAAGAACTTAGACGATGCGAAAACCCGCCAACACACGCCCAAGGTCGCCTTTGTGGCCAAGCCAGTCGACTATGTGTCATCGAGCGGCAAGGCTGTCGCTGCGAGCGATGTCAACGTGCTGGTGCGCGCGCTCTCGATGGGCAAGTTACATCACGCGATGATGGGCACAGTGGCAGTTTCTATTAGTGCTGCCGCTGCAATCCCTGGCACAACGGTTAACCTCGCAGCCGGCGGCGGCAAACGTGATGCCGTGCGCTTTGGCCACCCGTCTGGCGCCTTGCGTGTCGGCGCTGAAGCGGCGCTCGTCGATGGCGAATGGAAAGTCACTAAGGCGATCATGAGTCGCAGTGCGCGCGTTTTAATGGAAGGCTGGGTACGGGTGCCACACTATGTCTGAGCACATTGCCGTTGCGCTCACTTTTAGCTTTAGCTTCTTTATCACTTGCAGTTTTGTTTTTGTGATCTCGGCTGCCTATTTGTTTCTTTTCAAAATCAAAGAAGCAAATAAACTCTACAAACATCCCTACCTTCGCGAAAAGAGCTTTAGTCAATTCACAATCAGCATTCGACTAACGATTATTCTGGATTATTTTTTGCGTACGCTGTTTTCACGGACCAACCTTTGGTTTGCAAAGAATGCCAATCAGCTGCTTTCGCATGTGGATCCTAAAGAGATCCCGATGAGTGTGCGTTGGCCAATCGTTGGACTTTGGGGGAGTTGCATCATTGGACTCGTTTCGATGGTAACTCTTTGGGCGACGCTCATCTTAGGATCCAAGTAATGCACGACATTGAACACGACAGCGCAGCGCACCGATTTTTTATGATCATCGACGGCCATCGCTGTGTGCTCGACTACGCCCTATCGAATGACACGATGACGATCACCCACACCGGAGTGCCCGAGGCACTTGGCGGACGCGGGCTAGCCGGTCAAATCACTCGCTTTGCACTTGAACACGCCAAACAACAAGGTTGGAAAGTCGTGCCACGCTGCAGTTACGCGGCCGTTTACATCCAGCGGCATCCGGAATATGCAGGCTTGGTGGCATAAATCGCCTAGCCAACGAACAAAACTAAGTTTTATTTTAATTTAAGTCTTATATAAGATATAAGACACTTGCCCGTCAACCCGCTTCACTTTACAATTCATCCTACCAATTTTCCTCACCTCAAAGGCGCTCCCATGCTCGAAGCCTATCGCCAACATGTTGCCGAACGCGCAGCCCTCGGCATTCCTCCCCTTCCTTTGTCAGCTCAACAAACAGCAGACCTGATTGCCTTACTCCAATCGCCTCCCGCTGGCGAGGGCGATACTCTGGTCGAACTCATCACGCACCGTGTCCCAGCAGGCGTGGACGATGCTGCGAAAGTCAAAGCAGCCTACCTCGCCGCCGTGGCAAGTGGCAAAGAAAAATGCTCGCTCATCTCGCGTGCCAAGGCAACTGAGTTATTGGGCACCATGCTCGGTGGCTACAACATCGGACCAATGGTCGAATTGCTCGATGACGCCGAAGTGGGCAAGATCGCAGCAGAAGGATTGAAGAAAACATTGCTGATGTTTGACGCATTCCATGACGTCAAAGAAAAGGCGTTGAAGGGCAATGCAAACGCGAAAGCTGTCATGCAAAGCTGGGCCGATGCTGAATGGTTTACGAGCCGTCCCGAAGTCCCCAAGAGCCTGACCGTCACGATTCTTAAAGTGACTGGCGAAACAAATACGGATGACCTCTCGCCTGCTCCCGATGCCTGGAGCCGCCCTGACATTCCTTTGCACGCCCTGGCGATGCTCAAAAACCCGCGCCCCGGAATTGAGCCACAAGAACCCGGCAAAATCGGCCCCATCAAGTTCATCAACGATTTAAAGAAGAAGGGCCACCTCGTCGCCTACGTTGGGGACGTGGTTGGTACCGGCTCTTCACGCAAATCTGCAACGAACTCGGTTCTCTGGTTCACCGGCGAAGACATTCCTTTCGTTCCGAACAAACGCTTTGGTGGCGTATGTTTGGGTAACAAGATTGCACCGATCTTCTACAACACGATGGAAGATGCAGGCGCCCTCCCTATCGAACTTGATGTCTCGGCCATGAACATGGGCGACGTAGTCGAACTGCGTCCCTACGAAGGTCAAGCTCTGAAAGATGGCAAAGTCATTTCAAAGTTTGAAGTCAAATCTGAAGTCTTGTTCGACGAAGTGCGTGCGGGCGGCCGTATTCCCCTAATCGTCGGTCGCGGCCTCACCGCCAAAGCACGCGAGGCTCTCGGTCTGCCACCTTCGACACTGTTCCGTTTGCCAACCACTCCAGCAACCAGCAAGAAAGGTTTCACCCTTGCTCAGAAGATGGTCGGTCGTGCTTGCGGATTGCCAGAAGGTCAAGGCGTTCGTCCAGGCGCTTACTGCGAACCCACAATGACTTCAGTGGGCAGCCAGGATACGACAGGCCCGATGACACGCGACGAACTCAAAGACCTCGCATGCTTGGGCTTCTCTGCTGACTTGGTCATGCAGTCGTTTTGCCATACGGCAGCCTACCCAAAGCCCGTTGACGTGAAAACGCAGCACACACTCCCACAGTTCATGAGCAACCGTGGCGGCATTTCCCTGCGCCCAGGCGATGGCGTGATTCACTCGTGGCTCAATCGTATGCTCTTGCC
>CAIYWO010000104.1 GCA_903929925.1 uncultured beta proteobacterium
ACGGTTGATCAGATGAAGACTGCGCTGACAAGCGGATCAGCAGCGGCCAAGGCCTCGAGCTTCATCGTCTACCCAGAAGCGCCACACGCCTTCCACGCTGACTATCGTCCCAGCTATCGCGCGACTGAAGCGAAAGAAGCTTGGGATAAAGCGCAGGCCTGGTTTAAAAAATATCTTTAATTGATCAAGGAGTAGCAACATGGGTGCAATTACCCGCATTGATTCCAACGAACGTCTGAGCCGTGTCGTGGTTCACGGCGACACCGTGTATGTCGCAGGAATTACCTCAAGTGTCAAAGGCGACATCGTGGCGCAGACGCGCGATGTATTCGCTAAGATTGATGGTCACTTGGCGAGCGCCGGTACAGACAAGCATCACCTGCTGACTGTCCAGATCTGGTTGAAGGACATCACCAAAGACTTTGAAGGCATGAACTCTGTTTGGGCCGAGTGGGCACCTAAGAACGCACTGCCCACACGCGCAACAGGCGAAGTCAAGCTGGCTGCGCCTGACCTGTTGGTTGAGGTCATCGTTTCGGCTGCTAAAAAATAGTCTGAAGCATTTTTTCCTCAGAGCCCGGAGTCGTTTTGGTAACAGTTGCTGTCATTGGGGCCGGGCCTGCAGGACTGATGGCTGCAGAAGTATTGGCGGAACAAGGCTTCAAGGTTCAGGTCTATGAAGCTAAGCCTTCTGCGGGCCGCAAGTTTTTAATGGCAGGTCGCGGTGGGTTGAACATCACCCACTCCGAACCTGCCGAATTATTTGTATCGCGTTATGCCGAACGCACACCGCAGATGGCTGCTTTGTTAGCCTCGTTCGATGCGGCCGCGTTGCGTCAATGGGTGCATGCCCTCAATATCGAGACCTTTGTCGGTAGCTCTGGCCGAGTCTTTCCGGCCGAGATGAAAGCTGCGCCTTTGTTACGTGCCTGGATGCACCGCTTGCGTGGGCAGGGCGTACAGTTTTTGATGAGGCATCGCTGGCTTGGTTGGGATGCTGAACAGGCGCTGCGCTTTGATACACCTAAAGGTGAAATCACAACCACTCCTGACGCGACGATTCTTGCGTTAGGTGGTGGCAGCTGGGCCAAGCTCGGTTCCGACGGAGCTTGGTGGCCCTGGCTAGAAGAACAGGGCATCGCGCTGGCTCCACTGCTACCTAGTAATGGCGGTTTCGAAACCAAGTGGTCGCAACACTTTATCGACAAGTGTGCGGGTCAACCACTTAAGACCGCCGCGTTTTGGGTTGATGGTGGTGACGCTACACCGCTGCGTGGTGAATGCATGGTCACTGAGCATGGTCTCGAAGGCGGTGCGATCTATGCATTGTCGGCAGCCCTGCGCACACAGATTCTGCAGCACGGGTCCGCGTCCTTATTTGTTGATCTGTTGCCGGATCACAGCGCAGAAAAAGTATTGGAAGAAGTTGCGCACGGTCGCGGCACACGCTCGATGTCATCCCACCTGCGTTCACGCTTAGGGATTCAAGGCGTGAAGGCTACGCTGCTGCGTGAGTGCTTACCCACCGAAGCGTTCGATCGTCCCTCTACCCTCGCCGCAGGGATTAAAGCGCTGCCCATCACTTTGCATGCCTGTCGTCCAATAGATGAAGCGATCAGCACGGCAGGCGGCGTGATGTTTGAAGGCTTGACGGCGGGCTTGATGCTCCGCGAGCACCCCGGTATATTCGTCGCAGGCGAGATGCTCGACTGGGAAGCCCCAACGGGCGGGTACTTGCTCAACGGCGTATTGGCGAGCGGGCGGGTGGCCGGCTTAAATGTTGTGACTTGGTTAAAACAGCGCACCAGGAGCAAATCTAATGAGCATGTTAAGTCCTGAAGAACTTGCAGCATTAATGCCGGCAGAGTCGTCGATTTACCC
>CAIYWO010000105.1 GCA_903929925.1 uncultured beta proteobacterium
ACAGGACATAAGCCACGTTACGATGAGCTACACCCTGCGAAGGACTCAGATGATATTCTCGCCTGCTCACCTGATGGTCGTGAGGGCTCACTGGCTATCCATCAAGACATCACCTTGCGTAAGCTTAGGCTTAAATCTGATACAAACCGAAAGGTGTCGTTGAAGAGTAACCGACACCTTTGGATTCAAATACTTAGTGGCACAGGTAAAATCGATGATCAACCCGTGAATGTTGGCGACGGTGCGGGTATAAGCAAAACAGAGCATTGCACACTTTCAGCCGTCACTGATATGGAAATGCTGGTTTTCGATTTGTCTTAAGATTTTACCGAGAACAAGTGAGTCGAAGGTAAAACACTGAAGGCGATAGGTGCATAGCGCTCGAGTTCAGCCTGTGACTCGCCTCCGCGCAGTGCTCGGCCTGGGCGTGCCTCAATTCGTAGATTAGTCTCTGCGCCTTCATGGTTTACTTCACCGAAAAAACGTATCATCGCAAATCCTGATCGCCGCCATAGACTACGAGCGCGCAAACGGAGGAGATGCTGTGTATCTGTATTAAGCTCAAATTCCATACGCCGCGCCTTAGCGGGTAGATTCACGGCAAGGTCGATCTGAAAATGCCAGGTGCCTGAATCTTTAGTGGCCCATTGATGGAGCACAAAACTGGTTGAAAGTGATAGTTGTTTTATTTTGGGCAACCGACTAACAGCTCCACGATTCACCATCGGCTGAACTACTTCTGAACGTTCTCCTAAAAGCCGCGACTGTTTAACAATCCCTCGTGCTATACGCGAAACCAGACTCCAATTTGCACGCGGTTTGGCTTGAAGTAAGTCTCCGATACGTTGCAACCAACCGGTTGAAGAATCTACCATGAGTTTGCGCAGAAAATCGGTAGGCACGGCTAGGCCAATCCTAACACTGAGGTAGCTGAAGACAATTTGTGCTGCAACAATAGCTCGCAACTGCCGCAACAACTCAAGTAGGCGAATCCAGTCGACCGTTGTATCAGTCACGAGCTGCGCGCAATCTACGAGCCAATCGCTATGAGTATGCGCATCGAGTGCACTATGATGGATAGCTAATGCAAGGCGGTCCGTTGCTGAAGGCACATAGACGGGACTACCAAAAAAATCACCGAGGGTAGATTCGTCCCAAAGTGCGACATTAGCCTTAGTGATCGGCGACGAACGTCCATAAGCCCATTGGTGCAAATCGATATCGCCAAAGCGCTGGTGAAAAAAGTTCATCGAACGTATCGAGTCCGCTCGAGACTTAATCGATAAAGATGACTCGCCGCTAGCCGGCACCCAGCCAGCGTCGAACAGTACATCCAGTGCCTTCCGGAAGTGACTTGCTTCAACGAGTATATCTAAGTCATGAGACACACGTGACTGCTGATCTGTTGGCCGAGCAGCAATACGTGCACCGCCTTTTAGCAACATAACACGAATTCGATGCTCATGCATTACCTTAAGAATGGGAGCGGCTTCTGCCATAGCCATGCGTGAACGTGTCCAAAGTTGTCGCTGTAAGCCGATAAGACGGGGGTATGCGGCTTGTCTCGCTAGGGCAGAGCCGAGGCGTGCTGACACAGCCGCCAGCAGTCTGTGTTCTCGAAAAGCCACGCGATCAATATCATTGTGACAAAGCCAGTATTGGGCAGAGGTTAGGGCAATCGATTTATCAGGTGATATGGCTGCGCAAACGAGTTGATCCAGTCCCGCTGAAGGCCAGGCCCATGCGCACGCAGGAAAGAAACGATTTATCATGGAGTTGTGACCCCTCCGTCGCCTTTTAGATTTTTACGACGTAACATGGAAAGATAGGCAGCCTTGAGATACCCAGTATTACGTAGCGGTGAAGTTTTAGAGGAAAGACTTCCTGAAATAACGCGACGTAATGCGAGTACGCTATCTATCTCGAGCGTCGAATGACCCTTCTCACGTAAGCGTGCAAGCCAATCAATGACTTCGCCAGAATATCCAGGCAAGTCGACGAAATCGCCAACATCTGCGTAAACCTTGCGCCGAATGGCTATGACTGAACGTAACAGCCCTTCCCTAACCTCTCCTAAACCATCATCTGCGTGTCCATGTAGAAATTGCCGCATCTTGCATCCTACCACTGCTAAATCTGGATTAGCCGATAGCACTTCTAGTTGCTGACGCATCTTGTCTGAAAGCCAGAGGTCATCTGCGTCCAACAAAGCAAAGACGTCTGCAGTTACGAAATGCATACCGCGATTTGTTGCTGATCCTGGACCACTATTGGACTGCCTCAAAACTCGCACAGATTTACCAAATGATTCAGCAATTGAAACGGTCTCGTCAGTCGAACCATCATCAACAACCACGATTTCAGCCGGAGAAACTGTCTGGTTGAGCACGGAACGTAATGTTTCATCAATCGTTCTCTCAGCATTGTAAGCAGGAATGATTACAGCATACGAGAGACTCATGTGCGAATAAATGCTTGAAGTGCCTTAACATCAAAATTGGGCTTGTGTAAGACAATCGACGGATCTGCACGGCGACGACATATCGATTTAAAGACAGCCGCAGCGAAGCATCGGGCCGAGAGCACAGTGTCATTGGTCATATTGCCTTCGTGGCGCAAGTAATACAGACAACTGGTTTCGGTCTGCAAAAACTTAGCTCCGGATTCAAAGATACGCAACAAGTAGTCTGTGTCTTCTGCTTGCGGAAGAGAAACGTCAAAAAAACCGATACGCTCAATCAAACGACGTCTATAGATGCCTGCTGAAAGATGGATTCCGACAAGATCTATTCTTCTCGTTCCTTCAACCGGCTCAAAGGTAGAGTAATCCAAACACTCAACCATCATCATCTTACCATAGGTTAAATCTAACTCGGTATTAGCCAACAGTAACGGCAAATCAGATACGAAACGATTGGCAGGCGAGAGATCGTCAGAGTCAAGAAAAGTGACAAATTCAGTACCAGGCTTAAGGTGGCGCAAACCCGTGTTTCTTGCATTGGTAACGCCCGCATTTGTCTGTCTTATTTGACGAATCTGTGGATGTTGGTGCATCAGCTCGTTTATCACAGAGGGCGTAGAATCCGTAGAGCCATCATCAATAATAAGGATATCTAAATCAACTGCAGGACCTTGGCGTAACAGGGATAAGATAGCCATCGGCAATGTCCGACTACGATTATAGGTCGGTATGATGACAGTGATTAGCATGAACGTCGGCTACGAATGAAAGCGCCAATCGCACTAGCTATTTCGGCAGGATCTGTCCCTAGCTTTAGACGATACGCAGGTAATTGTCGCGAAAGTTTTGCGCCGAAGACGAAACTTGCATCGCGGTCTCCTGGCATTTGCGTGACACCCGATGGCACGAGAGATAAAAAAGCGGACTTACTATCGATTGGCTCAAAATGAGTACGCTCACCATAGGTGATAACTGGTAAACAAAGCGCCAAGAGTTCAATTCGACAGGGATGTTTCTCTGTAGAGACATCGGAAAGCGTGAACTGGTGCTTGCCTTGCCAGTTAAGTTCTCGCGAAAGATCCGGCAGCTGACTCAGGCCCATACGTTCAAAACCCTTAGCATCCTGCTTCAACGTACGAAAAAGTGGCATGGCCGTCGAAGTTTTCCCTATCTGGATAAGAACGTAATCATCACCCACTGTTTGTAGGCCATGGCGTATGCCCGCTAGCACAGTTCCCGACTTACCTGAACCACCAGGCCCAGCTAGCAATAGGCCAGAACTATCGAGCGCTAATGTTCCAGCATGAACTAATCCGTATCCTCGACTTGAGAAAAACCAGTGAAGGAAATTTCTCAAAGGCGATCCGGCATCCCAAGCTGGTGCAGCCGTGGGTTCAGCCATCAATTGAATCCCTCGATGAGTATGCCGATCGTAAAACTGCCAAAATCTACTGTCCGTAAGGTGATGCACTCGGTACCTGCTTGAGGCGACGACTGCCTCAACAAGACGCTCTTGATAGAACGGCTCACCCCATAGCGGAGTCATTGGTAATCCAAGTCCGCCCGAAGACGTGACAATAATTCTGCAAGAACCATCGAGAAATGGACCCTCGTCCGCCAGGCCCTTGCCAACACTCGCGACATAGGCAGGCAAATTCGACCGGCAGATAATCTTACTACCGCCGATATGAACGACTACCTCTTCACTAGAGCAAATAAATGCTGCATCAAAACGTTCAAAAAGTGCGTCAAGGAACGCCAGTAAATTTACTCTGTTGATGCGCAGCGCTGAACTATCCAACGAAATTTCAGACATTTTTACCTGGAGGCAGATGAGGCCAGCCTGTCTGGTCATCGACATCATGGATA
>CAIYWO010000106.1 GCA_903929925.1 uncultured beta proteobacterium
GAGCCCGCAAGCCAGAACATGAGTGCGTTCAAGACCAGCAAGAACAAACCAAGGGTGACAACGGTGATTGGCAACGTCAACAGAATCAAAACGGGTTTGACCAACATATTGATCAAACCAAGCACAAGCGCTGCGAGCAGGGCTGAACCAAAACTGGCTACGACAATCCCCGGCAACACATAGGCTACGACAAGCAGTGCTACAGCGTTCAATATCCAGACCAACAATAATGTCATCATTTCTATCTCCGTTGAGCACTGCTTGCAGAAGCATTCTGGACAATCCAGCATGCCTCTGTTGACTACTAAACATCAATAGCGGTATGCATCGCCCTTGAAAGGACCTTCCGTCTTGACGCTGATGTAGGCCGCTTGCTGCGGAGTCAGTGTCGTCAGGTTGGCGCCGATTTTCTTGAGGTGCAAACGTGCAACTTTCTCGTCGAGGTGCTTAGGCAACACATAAACCTGTCCCGACGTGTACTGGTCGTTGCGGCTAAACAATTCGATCTGTGCAATCGTCTGGTTGGTAAACGAGGACGACATCACGAAGGATGGGTGGCCCGTGCCGCAGCCCAAGTTCACCAAGCGGCCCTTGGCCAACAAGATGATGCGCTTGCCATCAGGGAAAATCACGTGATCAACCTGTGGCTTGATCTCTTCCCACTGAAGATTCTCAATACCGACAACGTCAATCTCGTTATCGAAGTGACCGATGTTGCAAACGATGGCCTGGTCTTTCATGCGGTCCATGTGTGCACGTGTGATCACGTTGTAGTTACCCGTTGCTGTCACGAAAATATCAGCTTTGTCAGCCGCTTCTTCCATGGTGACGACTTTGAAGCCTTCCATCGCAGCTTGCAACGCGCAGATTGGATCGATTTCTGTGACCCAAACTTGTGCACGCAAAGCAGCCAGCGCCTGAGCCGAACCCTTACCCACGTCGCCGTAACCGGCCACAACTGCGATCTTGCCAGCAATCATCACATCGGTTGCACGCTTAATTGCATCAACCAAGGACTCGCGGCAGCCATACAGGTTATCGAACTTCGACTTGGTGACTGAATCGTTGACGTTGATTGCAGCAAAGGCAAGCTCGCCCTTCTTGGACATTTGATACAAACGCAGCACGCCTGTCGTTGTCTCTTCGGTAACGCCCTTGATTTGAGCCAAACGCGTGGAGTACCACTTTGGATCTTTCTTGATTTGTGCCTTGATCGCTGCAAACAAAACGACTTCTTCTTCAGAGCCAGGGTTGTTCAGCACGGAAAGGTCAGACTCCGCTTTGGTGCCCAGATGCAGCAACAACGTGGCATCGCCACCGTCATCCAGAATCATGTTGGCTTGCTTGTCGCCTGGCCATTCAAAAATCTTGTGGGTGTATTCCCAATACTCAACCAAGCTCTCGCCTTTCTTAGCAAAAACAGGTGTGCCTGTTGCAGCGATTGCGGCCGCAGCGTGGTCTTGGGTCGAGAAAATATTGCACGAAGCCCAACGCACTTCAGCACCCAGTGCCTGCAGTGTTTCGATCAGCACAGCCGTTTGAATGGTCATGTGCAGGCTGCCTGTGATGCGGGCGCCTTTGAGCGGTTTCGTTTTTGCGAATTCTTCGCGAGTGGCCATCAGGCCGGGCATTTCAGTTTCAGCGATCTGGATTTCGCGACGACCAAAGTCGGCAAGACCGATGTCGGCGACGATGTAGTCAGCAAATTTTTCTTTAATAACGTTCATGGCTAAGTAGGCTCCGGTAGGCCTGCTTGCAACGCTATAGGGGCTGTATTGATACGGCACCACCACAAACGCTGCAGATACAGGATTGGGTGAGCGCCGTTAAGGTCGGGGTATGCCGACGGTAACGTGGAAGCTTTTGAGCCTGGCGGAAAATCGGGACAACAAACACCGTTCCGTCGCAACGCTCCTCAAAAGCAGAGCAATTGTAGCCCGTTTGGGGGTCTTTTGCAGGGTTTACCCACCTGCTGCTGACTAGCGCCTGCGAAAGACCCTCAGGTATTTAAGCGATTAAGCCTTGGGCGGCAGATGCAAGGCCACGATATCGTCGGCCGGATTGCCATGGAAGGGATAGCGCTCGCGCACCTGCGGATCGTGCCCAGGAATGATGTGCTGCGGTGATGCGGCAGCCGCACGCAAGGTGTCGTAACCAGCCAACATCTCACCGACATGGAACACAATCGGGAACGGGGACGGCTTTTCCATGTTGTCGTAATAGTGGCTCGCGTCCGAGGCCAGCACGACCCAGCCGCGCGCGGTGTGTACGCGCAAGGACTGCAGTCCTTTGGTGTGCCCGCCAATCTTGATCAGTTCAATCCCCGGTGCGAGTTCCTCGCGGCCATCATGAAACACCACACGGTTGGCATACAGGCGGCGGATCAGGGACACAACATCTTCCACGTCGTACGCATGGCGGAATAAGCCGTGGCACATATGGCGGCCACAGGCGTAATCGACTTCACCGTCCTGAACGTGGAAGCGCGCATTGGGCAACAAATCGATATTGCCCGCATGGTCGTAATGCAAATGGGTCAACACCACATCCTGTATGTCCCCGGGCGCAATACCCAATAGAGAGAGGGACTCGATCGGGCAGCGCAGGAGCGTGCGGCCTCTTTCTTTGGCCTGACGGGCGCTGTAGCCGGTATCTACCAAAATCGTGCGTTCAGCGTTGCGTACAACCCAAACAAAATAATCCATCGGCATCGGTTCATCATGTGGATCTTGCGTAATGAAGTTCTCACGACGTGAACGCTTGGCCATCGTGCCGTAGCGCAGAGCAAAAATCTCGTATTGGGGCAGTGTCATGATGTCTCCGTTGTATGTCTTGTCGTGACGCTCGGGCTTCAGTTGCAGCTTGATTTTGGATTTTGTGCGCAGGCGCTGTCAAGAAGATTAGCAGACAACGCGCTTGACACCGGTTCGGCCAAGCGCAGACAATCGAGGCCACACGATTACGCACTTACGCTTAATTAAGCATTTTCAATTTAACCAACACCATCCTGGAGCACCACATGTCTGCAAAATCCGAAACCGCAAAACTTTACAAAGACGGCCTAGCCGTTCGCCGTGCCGTTCTCGGCCCAGACTATGTCGATGGCTCAATCGCCAAAGCAAACGACTTCACGATGGCGTTTCAGCACATCACCACTGAATGGTGCTGGGGCTACGCCTGGACCCGTGACGGCCTGAGCCGCAAGACACGCAGCATGCTCAACCTTGCGATGCTCACCGCCCTGAACCGCTCGGCCGAAATCAAACTGCACGTCAAAGGCGCGTTAGCCAACGGCGTCACCGTTGAAGAGATCAAAGAAGTGTTGCTCCATGCAACGGTTTACTGTGGCATTCCCGCAGGTCTGGACGCTTTCAAAGCAGCTAACCAGGTGCTCGAAGAAGAAGGCGCCTACACCAAGGCTGCTACAAAAGCTGCAAAGAAATCTGCTGCCAAAAAGCCTGCTGCTAAAAAAGTGACCGCAAAGAAAGCCGTCGCCAAGAAGCCAGCTGCTAAGAAGGCTGTCAAGAAATGAGCGCCAAGCCCACCATCGGTTTTGTCGGCGTAGGCAGCATGGGGTGGCCGATGGCCGCCCTGCTACACAAGGCTGGCTACCCGCTGCAGATCGTCGACGCTTCGGCTGACCGCGCCAAGGAATTCGTCAAAGAATTCGGCGGCACGGTTGCAGCCTCTAACCGTGCGCTTGCTGCGGCCTCGGACATCATCATCACGATTCTGCCGACCAGTGCAATCGTTCAGGCTGTGCTGGAAGGCCCCGAAGGCGTTCTTGCAGGACTGCGCAAAGACGCTGTCGTGGTCGAGATGAGCTCGGGCGTCCCCACCATCACACGCGCCCTGGCCGAGCAAGTTGCCGCGGCTGGTGCGCACATGGTCGATGCCCCAGTTTCCGGTGGCGTACCGCGCGCCAAGACGGGTGACCTTGCCATCATGTTTGGTGGTAGTGAAGCCATTCTTGAACGTGTGCGCCCTGCACTTTCCTGTATGGGCACCTCGATCACCCGCACGGGTGATGTTGGCTCTGCACACGCCATGAAAGCGTTGAATAATCTGGTGTCAGCCGGTGGTTTCCTGATCGGCGTCGAAGCACTTATGATTGGCAAACGCTTTGGTCTGGATCCGTCAGCAATGGTCGACGTGCTGAACTCGTCAACCGGCATGAACAATTCCACACAGAAGAAATTCAAGCAGTTTGTGTTGTCGGGTCAATACAACGCCGGTTTTGGACTGGACTTGATGGTCAAGGACTTGAGTATCGCGCTTGGTATCGGACGCGACACCAACACTCCGACACCCTTCTCGGCCCTGTGCCGTGAAATGTGGGCCTCGTGCGCTGCCATGTTGGGACCAGGTCAGGACCACACAGCTATCGCCAAGCTCACAGAGACTCTGGCGGGTGACACGTTGTCCGACAAGAAGTAAAAATAGCGCTTAAAAAAATAGCGCTTGGCGTGCACTGCACACTAAGCGCTATTTTTACGAATTATCAGGCCGTCTTGGGTAGCCTTCCGCACGGATGCGCACCCAGACGGCTTGTTTTTCAGCATCGTCCATAAACACCCAATTTGAGACTTCCATCACGGTGCGACCGCAGCCGCGACAGATGTCATCAAACAGGGTCGAGCACACCGCGACACAAGGCGAGTCGGGCGTGCTCGTGTCAGCCATTAAACGGCCTTCTTGAGCGCGGCTGCCTTGTCAGTGGCTTCCCAGCTGAACTCAGGCTCGCTGCGACCAAAGTGACCGTAAGCGGCTGTCTTGCTGTAGATCGGACGCAAGAGGTTGAGCATGTTGACGATGCCTTTTGGACGCAAGTCAAAATGCTCGCGCACCAACTTGGACAGCTGCTCGTCCGAGACCACGCCAGTACCATCGGTGTTGACCGTGATATTGATGGGCTCAGCCACGCCAATCGCGTAGCTCACCTGCACTTCGCACTTGCTGGCCAGGCCGGCAGCCACGATGTTCTTGGCAACGTAACGTGCTGCGTAAGCAGCCGATCGGTCAACCTTTGAAGGGTCCTTGCCCGAGAACGCGCCACCACCGTGGCGGCATGCGCCACCGTAGGTGTCCACAATGATCTTGCGACCGGTCAAACCGCAATCGCCCTGGGGACCACCGATCACAAAGCGACCGGTTGGGTTGATCAGGAACTTGGTTTTCGCAGTCAAGAGACCTGCTGGAAAGCTTGGACGAATGATGTCTTCGATCACAGCTTCATGAATCGCTGTCTGCGAAATCTCAGGGGCGTGCTGGGTCGACAACACGACAGTGTCGACCTCAACCGGCTTGCCATCCACATAACGGAAAGTCACTTGCGACTTCGCGTCTGGGCGCAGCCAAGGCAGGCGACCATCTTTACGCAGTTCGCTCTGGCGTTGGACCAAGCGGTGTGCGTACCAGATCGGTGCAGGCATCAAATCTGGGGTTTCGTTACATGCGTAACCAAACATCAAGCCTTGGTCGCCAGCACCCTGGTTCAGATAGTCTTCGGACGAACGGTCAACACCCTGTGCAATGTCAGGAGACTGTTTGTCATAGGCAACCAGCACTGCGCAGCCTTTGTAGTCAATACCGTAGTCGGTATTGTCGTAGCCGATGCGCTTGATGGTGTCGCGAGCGACCTGGATGTAGTCGACGTTTGCCGAAGTAGTGATTTCACCGGCAAGCACGACCAGACCAGTGTTACACAGCGTTTCAGCGGCGACACGGGCGTTGGGGTCTTGGGTGAAGATCGCGTCCAGAATGGCATCAGAGACTTGGTCGGCGACCTTGTCCGGATGGCCTTCAGAGACCGATTCAGAGGTAAAGAGATAATCGCTAGTTTTTGCCATGCTCACGTCCTTTTCTGGATATACCAGAGGGGTAGGTTAAGGAGGTGCGTTGCACCCCGTACCTTCACCTGTCAAAGACGCTGATAGACGCTGGAATGGGCGCGACGCTTTAGCGGAATTATTTTTTGCCGGCCCAGCACATCGGCTTAGACCCAGCGTAGTCGCTCCGCAAGTTGTCGGTTAACTCAGCGACTGAACGTATTTTATGCGAATTTATTCAATTGTTGTAATTACGTCTGCTTATACCCTTACACCTACAGGTCACAAGCACGTAGACCTGCTCCCCATGGGGTAAATGGGGGATAATGCTCGCATGATCTGGAACTTCACAAAAATGCACGGCTTGGGCAATGATTTTGTCATGCTCGACGGGGTGCGTCAGTCCATCGACATGACCCCAGAACGTGCTCGGGCGCTTGCTCACCGGCAGTTTGGCATTGGCTGCGATCAAATCCTGCTGGTCGACACCCCCCTACATCCAGAAGCTGATTTTCGCTATCGGATTTTTAACGCGGATGGTGGTGAAGTCGAGCACTGTGGCAATGGCGCACGCTGCTTCGTTAAATTCGTCCACGAACAAAAGCTCTCGTCACGCAATCCCTTACGCGCCGAAATCGCGACGGGCCTGCTCACGCTTGAGGCTCTACCCAACGGCGATGTCGTGGTGGATATGGGCCAAACCCGCTTTACACCAGAGGCTCTGCCCTTTGATGTGACGGGGCTTGCGACTCGCGTTGAAGGCAAAGACACCCTCTATGGCTTGCCCTTGCAAGTCAACGGTATCGAACAGGTCGTTTGGCTTTCAGCCGTGGCGATTTCCAATCCGCACGCGGTTCAATTGGTCGCCGATGTGGATCATGCACCCGTTGCACAAATCGGGCCGCTGATTGAATCCCACCCGCGCTTTGCACGCCGGGTAAATGCTGGCTTTTTGCAAATTGTTGATCGGCATACCGCCCACTTGCGGGTGTACGAACGCGGTGCAGGCGAAACACTGGCGTGTGGCACCGGTGCCTGCGCTGCAGTGGCGGCCGGGATTCGACGCGGGCTGCTCGATTCACCGGTGCGTTTGCGCGCACGTGGCGGCTGGCTCACGATCGAATGGGACGGTAGCGCGCTACGCATGACCGGCCCGACCACAACCGTTTTTTCAAGCAGTATTGATATTGACCGCCTGGTGGCCTCGATCCCCGCGGGTATTTAAGTTCACTTTTTTGACGAGTAGGTAGCCATGACTGATTCGCTGACCGCACAGAACGTTGCGCGCTTTCTGCAAGAGCACCCAGAGTTCTTTGTGCAGCACGCCGAGTTGTTTTCAACGATCGAAGTGCCGCATCCCCATCAGGCGCGGGCGATTTCCCTTGGGGAACGTCAAATTCTGACCCTGCGCGAACGCCTGAAAGACTTTGAGTTCCGTCTCGCGGAGCTCGTGCGTAACGCGGCGTTAAATGAGTTGACGACCGACAAACTCAATCGCTGGTGCGTACGGATGCTTGCCGAGCCCGTTGGTGCACGTGTGCCAGAGCAAATTGCACAAGGCCTGACCGAACAGTTCAATTTACAAGAAGTGGGTATGCGCTTGTGGGGCCTGAATCTTCCTGAAGAAGGCATCGGCGAAGCGGTATCCGACGAGGTGCGCGACTACGCCAACACGTTGACCACACCGTATTGCGGAAACGACACAAAACTTGCAGCCGCGAGCTGGCTCAAGACTCCTCCCGCATCCTTTGCAATCTTGGCGCTGCGCCCCGCGCCAACCGCCCCCTCCTTTGGCCTGCTGGTACTCGGCTCAGACGATGCAGAGCGCTTTGCGCCGGATATGGGTCGTGCCTTTTTACAGACGGTTGGCATCCTGGCAAGCGCGGCGCTCTCACGCCTGAGCGGCGATGAAGGCTCTGGCGACCCTGATATCCCAACGCTTAATACCCGCGCTTGAACATAATGCCTGAGGTCGACGAGCCACTGCTGCCCGAAAGCGCTGAAGCGTGGCTCGCGCATCTTGAACGGAACCGCCGGTATTCCGTCCACACGCTCGAAGCGTATCGCCGCGACCTGCAGCAGCTGGTCAGGCTGCATGACAACAAACCGCTGGAGCAAGTCGTCAATGGCAATATCCGTCACTATTTAGGACGCCTGCACGCACAAGGCCACAGCGCGCGCAGTCTTGCTCGCATGCTGGCGGCCTGGCGCGGGTTTTTCAAATGGTGGGCGCCACAAGCCAAGATGGCATCAAACCCAGCCGCCGATGTGCGAGCGCCAAAGATCAAACGCAGTTTGCCCAAAGCCTTATCGGTCGATCAAACGCAGGCTTTGCTTGATGCAACAGTACTCACCACGCGGACAGATCCGGTCGGGCTGCGAGATCGCGCGATGTTTGAGCTATTTTATTCAAGTGGTCTACGCTTGAGTGAACTGGTTAGCCTGGATTTGCAATACACCCAAGCCAAGGATTACACCTCAGCGGGCTGGATTGACCTGGCCGAACAAGAAGTGCACGTGCTGGGCAAGGGCGGCAAGCGCCGCTCAGTCCCCATCGGTGCGCAAGCACGAACAAGTCTGGCCCAATGGCTCGAGGCGCGTCCTGCGCTGGCACTGGCGCAAGCGCCCGAAACCGACGCCACCGCGCTGTTTCTCGGTGCCCGCGGGCGACGGATTAGTCCACGCGTCGTACAAAGCCAGCTCACCCGACTCGCGCTTCTGGCGGGCCTACCCACCCACGTCCACCCCCACGTCCTGCGCCATAGTTTCGCAAGTCATGTGCTGCAATCCGCCCAGGATTTGCGTGCAGTGCAAGAAATGCTTGGCCACGCCAATATTTCGACCACCCAGCTCTACACAAGGCTGGACTTCCAGCATCTCGCGCGCGCTTACGATTCAGCACATCCAAGGGCCGGTCGCAAAAGCTAAGTTATAGTTTGATAAACTAAATTAAGCTTTCCTCTTGCAATCCATCAAAGCGCCCCCATTTGTCAGGCTACTGAAATTTGTATCTGCTAAGCTCAACGCGCTAAGTTTTTTTGCTAAGTATTTTTACCGAGTACGCGTATAAACCCGCAGTTCAGAATGTTTGCCCCTTGTCACGGGCTGTGCTGTAATCCCGCCTTGCCTTTTAGTCTGGGCCTGGTCCGGTGCCTACTGCACCTTTACCGTTTTTGAAGTTAATCCGCACATGAATTCCCCAAGCAGTTTGGACAAAATGGTCCCCGTCACAATCCTCACCGGCTTTCTCGGTGCAGGCAAAACGACTCTCCTCAAACGCATCCTGACGGAATACCACGGCAAACGCATCGCCGTGATTGAGAACGAGTTCGGACAAGAAAGCATCGATAACGATTTGCTCGTACAAGATCAAGACGAAGAAATCGTCGAGCTCTCAAACGGCTGCGTGTGCTGCACCGTGCGTGGCGACCTGATGCGTACGTTGAACGATCTGCGTAAACGTCGTCAGGCGGGCGATCTGAAGTTCGAGCGCGTGATTATTGAAACGACTGGCATGGCCAACCCAGGTCCCGTCTGCCAAACGTTCTTTATGGACGACGACATCGCTGAGTACTACCGCCTGGATGCAGTCGTGACGATCGTCGATGCCAAGCACGGCATGGAAACACTCGATCAACAGGAAGAAGCACAAAAACAAGTCGGCTTTGCTGATCGTATCCTGGTCTCCAAAAAAGATCTCGTCACCGATGCCGAGTTCGCCGCCCTGCGCCGTCGCATCGTGCACATGAATCCACGCGCGTCGATCGAAGTCGTGAACTTCGGTGAGACCGATCTCAAGCAAATCCTGGATATCAGTGGCTTTAACCTCAATACCATTCTAGATATTGATCCACAGTTTCTGGCCGACGAACATCCTGATGCGGCACATGACCACGATCATGATCACGCACATTGCGACCACGATCACGGCCACTGTGAACATGAGCACGGGCACGATCATCAGCATGCACATGATCACCATCATGACCATGACCACGATCACGCGAACTGTTCGCACCCAGATCATCATCACCCGAAACCCGCGCACGATGACACCATCGGCGCTTTTGTATTCAAGTCCGACAAACCTTTTGACCCAGAGCGCTTAGAAGAATTTTTGGGCGGCGTGGTGCAAGTCTATGGCCCCGATCTGCTGCGTTACAAAGGTATTTTGTACATGAAAGGCATCAACAAACGCATGCTGTTTCAGGGCGTGCATATGTTGATGGGCGCCGAACCTGGCAAACCCTGGCTGGCCAACGAGAAGAAAACCACAAAAATGGTTTTCATCGGACGCAAATTACCCCAAGAGATCTTTACCAAAGGTCTGGAGCAATGCTTGGCCAAGTAGTACCTCTGCGCCTGCGCGCAGAATTTATTTTATGGAGTCCTTTATGGCAACCAAGGCAGCAAAACCCGTAGCAGGCAAGGCGAGCACAAGCAAAGCCGCCGCCCCCACCAAAGCCGCCGTGACGAAAAAGCCGGCTGCACCCGCCAAGAGTGCCGTAGCTGCTAAACCCGCACCCGCCAAAGCTGCCGCAAAACCTGCAGCCAAAGCTCCTGCGAAGCCAGCACCGAAGTCAGCTCCAGCTAAAGCCGCTCCTTCTGTCGAGGCAAAAGTCGCTAAGAAGAAGCCTTTCAATGCTGGTGATTTGTCAGAGAACGATCTGCCCACCGAAAGCGAACTGCTGCGCATGCCTGAATCGGAATACATGAACGAGCGCCAGCTGGGCTTCTTCCGTGATCGTCTGCGCCAGCTTGAGCAGGAAATCCTCAGTAACGCAGGCGCCACCACCGAGCATCTGCGCGAAACGCAGTTCGTACCAGATCCCGCTGACCGCGCCACGATCGAAGAAGAACACGCACTTGAATTGCGCACCCGCGACCGCGAGCGCAAGTTGCTCAAGAAAGTTCAGCAGTCCATCGCACGCATCGACGCGGGTGAATACGGCTGGTGCGAAGAAACCGGCGAGCCGATTGGCATTCGCCGTTTGCTAGCCCGTCCAACCGCCACCTTGTCGCTTGAAGCACAAGAGCGTCGCGAAATGCGTCAGAAAATGTTTGGGGATTAAGCGCGCGCGTTTAATTTCTGCGTTTAAGCTTAGCGTTTACGATTCACCGCCAACAGGGCACACTCCAATTACCTAGAGTGTGCCCTTGTTCTCTCTAGAGTATGCATATGGAACAGTTTCACGGCACTACTATCGTTTGCGTCCGACGCGGCAACCAGGTTGCGCTCGGTGGCGACGGCCAGGTCACGCTTGGCAACATCATCATCAAAGGGACGGCACGTAAGATTCGGCGCCTGTACCATGACAAAATCCTGGCTGGCTTTGCTGGCGCAACCGCCGATGCCTTCACCTTGCAAGAACGCTTCGAAGGCAAGCTTGAAAAACATCAGGGCCACCTGATGCGCGCAGCCGTTGAGCTCACACGTGACTGGCGCACTGATCGCGTTCTGCGTCGACTCGAGGCCATGCTGATCGTGGCGGACCGTGAGCACACACTTGTTCTGACAGGTAACGGCGATGTACTTGAACCCGAAAACGGTTTAGCGGCGATTGGCTCGGGTGGTGCCTATGCACAATCAGCCGCCATGGCTCTGCTGCGTCACACTGAACTTTCGCCGCGCGACATCGTCAAACAATCGCTCGAGATCGCGGGCGACCTTTGTATCTACACCAATCAGCAACATCTGATTGAAACACTCGAATAAGCTGGAATCACCATGTCTGCCTCATCGATGACCCCTAGTGAAATCGTCTCGGAACTCGACAAGAATATCGTCGGGCAACAAAAAGCCAAGCGCTCTGTCGCTGTTGCGCTGCGTAACCGCTGGCGTCGTCAGCAAGTTGCCGAACCGCTACGCAGTGAGATTCATCCAAAAAATATTCTGATGATCGGACCGACTGGTGTCGGCAAAACCGAGATCGCGCGTCGCCTCGCAAAACTCGCGGATGCGCCTTTCATCAAAATTGAAGCCACCAAGTTCACCGAAGTAGGTTATGTCGGCCGCGATGTCGACACGATTATTCGCGACCTGGCAGAGATCGCCATCAAGCAAACTCGCGAACAAGAAATGAAACGCGTGCGCACACTCGCAGAAGACTCTGCTGAAGACCGCATACTTGATGTGCTGCTTGCACCGCCGCGGGCTGCAGATGGCTCGCCGATTCGCGAAGAGAACGCGACACGCCAAACGTTTCGC
>CAIYWO010000107.1 GCA_903929925.1 uncultured beta proteobacterium
AAGCCTGCTGCTAAGAAGCCGGCAGCCGCTGCCCCCTCGACCGCTGCAGCTCCAGGTGCAAAAACTGCCCTGAATCCAGCAGCGTCTTGGCCCTTTCCTACGGGCGGCCGTCCCTGAGCGCTTAGCTAAGGTTTTGCAGTACCAGACCGTCCGGTTCGCCGGACGGTTTTTTTATGTGTGCTCGCCATCCACTGCGCACAGCACCCGACTTTGTAACCAAGCTGTTCACTGCGCCCTAGTGCGTGCGACAATAGCGGTCATGGCTTTTCATTCGGGGCAACGGTACACGCATGATTGGTGAAATCCTTCGGTTTTTACTCGATATCGTCTTTAATTTAGTCGGGGCTATCCTGCTGGCCCGTGCATGGATTCATGCCGCCAAGCTGCACCCCTTTAATCCCATGTCGCAGGCGATTTACCAAGCCACAAATTGGTTGGTGCAGCCTTTGCGCAAAATTGTGCCCACGCCGGGTGGAATGTTCGACTGGGCGAGCCTACTTGGGGCCTTGCTTGCAGCCGCAGTTTATTTGCTCTTAATGTGGCTGGTTTCCACAACAAGCATGTTGCCGGTCAAGCTCTTACCTGGCCTCGTTGGCGCAAGCATCGTCACCTTAGGTCGTTGGGCACTGAATTTAATCGTTTGGATGACGCTCATTCAGGCGGTACTTTCGTGGGTCAACCCCATGGCGACTATCATGCCGGTCCTCACCACGCTGACTGACCCCTTGCTTGCTCCGATTCGTCGCATCACCCCAAAGTTTGGTGCGTTAGATTTGGCACCTCTTGTTCTCGTGGTGCTCGCGCAAGTCGCGACGATCGTACTTAGTCGCATCAGCTTTTCGTTATTCCCTCTATTTGTTCTGTAACCATCCTTTGCCGCTTCGGTCTGCTGCCCAGCCTCTTGTTATGAAACAGCCCATCTTTTCCGCGCGGCAGGCTCTTTGTATCGCTGCGCTCGCCATGTCAGTTCAGGCTTGTGTCTGGGCCCAGAGTCCCATGCCCGCAGCCAGTTTGCTCGGGCCAGCATCCGGACAACCTACAGCACCGCGCGACAACGCAGCACAGCCAAGCGAGCGCACACTAGCGGACATTGATGCGCAAACGCAAGAGATGCAAAAGCGGTTAGCCGCAATACAAACAGACATCATTAAGGCGCAAGCGGCGATCAATGACAGCACCACCGTCGAGACAGCTGCCCGCACCGCAGCACAAGATCGACTCAATTACTTGCGTGGCATGCAAGAGGCTTACAGCCAAATTATCGATAACCTCAAGAATTTAAGACGCGTCACAACAAACCTTGAGACTGCACGCAAAGAGAAGGAGAACTGGCAAGCGCCCGCCGGCACAGCTCCCTGGCCACTTTCTGTTGCAGATGATTTGCAATTGAAGATGCTCAGGCTGCAGTTTCAATTGCAGCACCTCAAACAACGCACCAACATTGTCAACGATTTGCTTGCGGATCATCGCAAGATACGTACCCAAGCAGAAGTTGAGCTTAGACAGTCGAGCACCGGACCAGAAGCAACACGTGCTAGCGAAGCGATACAGCGGCGCCTGGATCGGATTAATTTAGATCTGGCAAACACTGCAATTGATAAAGACACAATCAATATTGAACAAGCCACGGGCGCAATCAGCCTTGCGACACTAAAACTCACGAAAGATTTTTACAACGCTCGCTTTACTTTTACCGAGAAAGATTTTGAAAAAATAAAAATCGATCTGCAAAAGCGCATTGATGGCCTTAAAACACAAGAGCAACAAGCCAGTCTGCGCATCAATCGAACACTGGATCTAGCGGCGGCAGCCAAAGCAAAATCAGATGCCTTAGAGCAAAATGCGACGGCGACGACCGAGGCACGAACAGCTGCGCGCAACGCGCGCTTGTTAGCGGATCGTCGCGCCGAAGCTGCGCGCACTGAGCGTGAACGCTATCGCGCTCAGATCGAACTCGATTTGCTCATGATTCAAATCTGGGAGATTCGACGCGACTTATACGCCAACGTCGACAACAACCAGCAGCTCGCTGTCTTGAAGTCTAAGTACGAGGACTTAGTACGACAGCTCAATCTTGGATTGAGCTATCTAAACCAACTCATCGCCGAAAAGTCGCAGTCAACGCTCGCGCTCAACGAGCAGCTGCGTCAAGCTTCAACAAGCGCTGAGAAGGCATTTTTGACAGAAATGCTCGCGCCACTCGCCGAGCAAATAGATATTATGCGCGGACTTTACGCACTCTTTGAACGCGCTCGGCAGTATTTGGAAATCACAGGCTCAGAGATTGCGCACGCGCAACTCAACCAAACATTTGTACAGCGCTTCAGTGGTGTGAAAGCATCTGTCCTTGAACTTGCCAACGATATTTGGCAGTTTGAGATCTTCGCGGTCGATGACAACATCGTGGTAGATGGGCGCGAGATTAAAACAAAGCGTAGCGTCACGGTTGGCAAAACCATAGGCGCTATGGCTATCCTGATTATTGGCTTTATGCTGATATCAGGTTTAATCCGGCGCACACTTGCACTCGCGGTCAACAAAGCGAACTTAGGTGCCAGCAAGTCGGTTGTGCTGGGCCGCTGGTTGACTCTCGCAGCGGGCTTCTCTCTCATTCTGACAGCCTTCAATATCGTTGAGATCCCACTCAGCGCATTCGCCTTTTTTGGTGGCGCGCTCGCGATTGGCGTCGGTTTTGGTACACAAAACCTACTGAAGAACCTGATCAGTGGCGTCATGCTGTTAATTGAAAAACCAATTCGCATAGGCGATCTGGTTGAAATCGACGGCATCCTAGGAACGGTCACTTCGATCGGCATCAGGTTTTCAACGATACAAGGCGCGCAGGGTAATGATGCCTTAATCCCAAACAGCGTATTAGTTGAACAAAAGCTAGTGAACTGGACCTACTCCACACGCGATGCACGCAGAGATGTCCGCGTCACCGTATCGTACAAGTCCAGTGTGCAGGAAGTTCAACGCATCCTCGCCATGGTGAGCTCTGAACACCCACAGGTCAAACAAATGCCCGAACCTGTCATTACGCTGGAAGATTTTGGCGATAACGGCTTAGTGTTTAATTTGCAATTTTGGATCCGCTTACAAGCTGGCATGCAGCCTGCACAGATCCTGAGTGACTTGCGTGTCAGCATTCTTGCGGCTTTTGCAAAAGCGGGCATCGAGTTGCCTTACCCGCAACGCGCCGTCATGTTCGATCAGAGCAATCCGATCGCGGTGCGCGTACATCCATCGTCCACATCGGCGCTTTAATCAAGCGCTGATGTTTAGATCGAATTACTTATTTTTGAGCCGCAGGTACAACGCGTGTTGGGCCAGCACCACTAATCACTTGTACGCGCTGATTTAGCATAATCGGCACATCCGCCTCTTGTGCGATCACGCGGGTCTCCCCGTTATCAAGCTTGACAGTGATCTCCAGACCATCTTTCTTACCCACATACTCTTCGGCCGCATCTCCAGCGAGTGCACCCAATACGGCACCACCTAGAATGGCCAAGGTACGGCCAGTGCCACCGCCTATCGTGCTTCCCATCACGCCACCTACCGCGCCGCCCGCGACCACGCCAGCACCAGAGGTGCCTTCTTTCTGGATCGTAATTGGCCGCACGTTGACGACTGTGCCATTACGCATCACTTGGTCGCGCTGCACTTGATTGTACGTATACACGTTTGCAGAAGCCGAAGGCTTTGCGCAACCCGACACCAGCACAATAGACGTCAGAGCCACGCTTGCCAGCGCAAGACGACCCAAACGGGCATCAGCAAAAGAAAATAAACGCATTTCAGTGACTCCTGTTAAACGAACTTAGGCGGGCAACCGCAAGCCATACTGGGCATGAAATTGTGCGTCGATTTCAGCACGGCTTGGGGCATGATTTTGCGGCCCACGCGATGCGATCTTTATCGAACCCATCAAGTTACCCAGTTTACAGGCATCCTGCCA
>CAIYWO010000108.1 GCA_903929925.1 uncultured beta proteobacterium
ATGCGCCGCTGCTCGTACCCGGATCAGGTCGTAACACCAAGATCACGTGGCCTGACGACTTTGAATGGGTGGAATCCTGGCTATGAGTTATTTTTCTTTGCGGATTGGTCAAGGTTTCGATGTACATGCTCTGGTTGAAGGGCGTCCCTTGATCTTGGGTGGCGTGACGATTCCACACACGCACGGTTTAAAAGGTCACTCCGATGCTGATGCGCTTCTGCATGCGATTACGGATGCGTTGCTTGGAGCGGCAGGCTTGGGCGATATTGGCCGACACTTTCCAGACACTGATCCAGCCTTCAAAGGCGCGGATAGTCGCGCCTTATTGCGGCAGGCGTATCGACTCGTACAGCAAGCGGGTTGGACATTAGTGAATGTGGATGCAACGATTCATGCGCAACAACCCAAGATTGGCCCGCATGCGGCAGCGATGGTCGCCAACATCGCTGCAGATCTCTGCGTGCCCTCGGGTGACATCAATATCAAAGCTAAAACTAACGAAGAGCTTGGGCATCTTGGCCGTAAAGAGGGCATCGCTGCCAACGCGGTGGTGTTGCTCCGGGGGAGCGACACGGCCGCTCAGGCTTAAGCGCGTCAATAACGTCCGTCTGGCACGAACACATAGCCAAGTCCCCATACCGTCTGTATGTACGCTGGTTTTGAGGGATTGTTTTCCAGCATTTTGCGCAGCCGAGAGATCTGCACATCGAGGCTGCGATCGTAGGCGCGGTAATCCCTGCCGCGGGCTAATTCCATCAGTTTGTCACGTGACAACGGGATGCGTGGGTGCCGGGCAAAGACTTTGAGCACAGAAAATTCGCCAGTCGTGATGGGGATCACGGCATCGCCGCGCAACAGCGTGCGTGTCGACAAGCTCAGCACATAGGGACCAAAGTGGATGGACTCGTTTTCTTGGCTGGGTGCGCCAGGATGCTCGTCGGTGCTGCGCCGGCGCAAGATGGCGTTAATACGGGCTAAGAGTTCGCGAGGGTTAAAGGGTTTGGACAGATAGTCGTCTGCGCCCATTTCAAGCCCGATGATGCGATCAATCTCCTCGGCCTTAGCGGTGAGCATAATGATTGGGGTGCTGTCGTGGTTGGCGCGCAGCCGTCGGCAGATCGACAAACCATCTTCACCGGGGAGTGTCAGATCCAGAATCAACAGGTCGATGTGTTCGCGATACCAAATTTTTGACATTTCGCGAGCGTTTTCAGCGGTTTGGACCACAAAGCCTTGTTCGGTGAGGTAACGGCGTAGCAGGTCGCGCAGGCGCAAATCATCGTCAACGACGAGTATTTTGCGAGAAGGGGAAGCATATAAAGTATTCATGAGTGAAAATGTAACCGCCTCAGCGTCTTTTGCGTCGCGACGCTTACAACGTTTTACAAATGCAAAAAGTGACTACTTAATTTGTTACAAGATGTATCAACGTGATCCGCTCGCCCGCAGCTGCTTCATTACAATTGCGCTATGACTCATATTCTTGCGATCGAAACGTCGACCCCGTTGTGCACGGTGGCACTTGTGTCCGAGCGCGATGGTCAGATCACAACCACACAGCGTTCACTTGAAGGCACCTCGGGACACGCAGCTAGTGTGCTGCCGCTTATCGACACCTTGCTAGAAGCGTGTGCCGTATCGCGTCAGGACCTGAGCGCCGTGGCTTTCGGTCAGGGCCCAGGTGCTTTCACCGGAATTCGCGTGGCCTGCGGAGTCGCGCAAGGTCTCAGTTTGGCACTCGGTGTTCCTGTCGTAGCCGTTGGCGCGCTACCTGCGATCGCCGCGACGGCGAGTGTCAGGCACCCCGGCGCTCTTATTTTGGCGGCGCTTGATGCGCGGATGGATGAGATCTACTTTGCTGCCTTTGTTGATACCCCTTCAGAGGGACTTGTTGTGCTGCAGCCGCCGGTATTGATGGCGGCAGTCGATGCGCCCTTGTTTGTTTCCCAGCGCTCCGCGCTATGGTTGCAGCGAGCGAGCACTGAGATGGGCGCTACTCCCGCTGTTTGTCTGGTGGGCGAAGGCTGGAATGTCGCGGGTGCCCGAGCGGGTTTGTCTGAAGATTGGATTGCAGATGATTTAAGTGCCCGGCCAGAAGCCCAAGCCATGGCACCGTTGGCGTTGCGTGCGTTTAAACAGGGTGAGGCGGTGGCGCCCGAGCAAGCGGCACCTTTCTATTTGCGTGACAAAGTTGCGTTCACCACAGCTGAGCGTGCAGCGGGCTCGGGTGGCAATCCGCGTGCGCACGCGCCGACCGCGGTTGCACTCTTGCCAATGCTGAGTGCTGACTTGCCAGAAGTGGTGGCGCTTGAAGCTGCGGTACAGTCGTTTCCTTGGACCGCCAAGAACTTTGAAGATGCACTAGCTGCGGGCTACTCTGCCTGGGTCTTGCGAGAGGACGCTGAGCTCGTCGGTTTTTGTATTGCGATGTTGGCGCCCGACCTTGCGCACATTCTTGTGATTGCGGTTGCGCGCGCTCGGCAGGGCCAGGGACTTGGCCGGCAACTTCTGGGGCAAGCCTCGCGCAGTGCGCGTCAGCATGGCGCCGAAGGCCTCTTGCTTGAGGTGCGACCCTCCAATCATCAGGCACTCGCGTTTTATGAAAAGCAAGGTTTTGTCCAGATTGGGGTGCGCCGGGATTACTATCCTGCAGGTAGGGGTCAACGCGAAGATGCGCTGGTCCTCAAAAAAGCCTTCGAACAGTCTTGAGCCCACAGGCAATTTATTTCGTAACGTATGACCGACCCTCATCCCTCAACGCTTTCGCTTAGCGCGCTGCAAATTGCTTGGCTAGCAGAGCTTGGTATTGAAAAGCCGTGGTTGCCTGCGCAGGCCGCGTTACCTGCTCAACATGTTGGCGAGGCTGTGCGAAAGAGCCCGCCACAGCCTCGGCCGGCGAAACAAGCTCCTGCAGTCGTCGCTGCGAAGCCAGTCGTACAAAAAATTGTTCAGACGACTGTGACGCCAGAGCATGTTGCGAGTTTGGCGGATTTTGCGGCGCTCTCTGCGGCTGTCCATGCCTGCACAGCGTGCGGGCTATGTTCGGCGCGGCAACAGGCCATTATGGGTGAGGGTGTTACGCAACCAGCCATTATGGTGGTCGGTGAAGCGCCCGGTGAGCAAGATGATAGGCAGGGTCAAGCCTTTGTGGGACGTCCTGGTGTACTGCTCGACAATATGTTGGCTGCCATTCAGAGCGGACGGGGCCATGACGCGTATGTGACTACCATCATTAAGTGCCGTCCTACAGGGAATCGCAACCCGCGCCCTGAGGAGGTTGCAGCATGCCAACCGTATTTGATGCGCGAAATTGCGTTGCAGCAGCCTTTCACGATTTTGGCGTTGGGCCGTTTCGCTGCACAAGCGCTGTTGGGTAGCGAGGAGCCACTGCAAGCGTTACGTGAGCGTACGCATAGCATTCAAGTGGGGGCGCGAACTATTCCGCTGGTCGTGAGCTACAACCCGTCGTACTTATTAAGCCATCCCAACGAAAAAGCCGCTGCCTGGAAGGACTTGCAACGCCTCAAAGCGCTTTGCCGTGCCCCTCTTGGCCGATCTGGTCAAGCAAATTAGGGTCTCTTCGCTGGTTCAACTGGTTCCACCGAATCATCACCACCATCAACGCAGCGACCAAGAGCCCAAAAATCCAGATAATGATGTTGATTGGCATATCGAGCCACAGCATCACGGTGTAGACCGCGACCATGAGCAGAATGTTCAGCTGCTCATTAAAGTTTTGTACCGCAATCGAATGCCCCGCTGAGAGCAATACATGCCCACGATGCTGCAGGAGGGCGTTCATGGGAACCACAAAGTATCCTGAGGTCAGCCCGATCAGTATCAACAGGATGTAGGCCGTCCAGGGTAAATCGACCCCGAGGATGTGAATGGTCCACAGGGGGTCGACAAAGGGCATCAGCATCACGATGAATCCCATGGCTACCCCGAGCGGTAAAACATTTAGCGCATTACGCAAAGGAACTCGACCCGCCAGTACCGAGCCACCTATGGTGCCCAGGGCAGTGATGCCCATCAGAATAGATGCTTGGTCAAGGCGGTAGCCCAGGTGGTCGCTGCCCCATTCGATGACGATGAGCTGAAGCGTTGCGCCCGCGCCCCAGAATAAAGTGGTCACGCCAAGGGATATTTGGCCAAGCTTGTCGGCCCAGAGGATGCGTACATAGCCAGCGAAGGCCTTGGCTAGTTTGAGAGGGTTTTTCTGCTGCTTGGGGTACACGATATTGGTGCTGGGGATCAACAGGTTGCAGAGTGCCGCCGCCATATAAATAAATGCGATCACCAGGATGGCCGCTTCGGCTGGCGTTTGAACCAAGCTGTTGATCAAGGGGTGTTTGAGTAGCCAGCTGGATACTCCAGGCGATACTAAAACACCGCCGACCACTGTTCCCATGATGATGGAGAGAATGGTCAGACCTTCAATCCAGCTATTACCTTTGACTAACTGGAGCGGTGGCAGCATCTCGGTCACGATGCCGTATTTAGCGGGGGAGTAGGCTGCGGCACCGATGCCGACGAGTGCGTAGGCCACGCACACCAGAGATACCTGGCCTTCCTGGGTGAGGCCGAGCAACGCATAACAAAACATCAACAGGCAACCGCTGACCTTGATGGCGTTCGTCATAAACATGACGCGCCCCTTAGGGAAGGAGTCAGAAATAGCGCCCACGAAGGCGGCTAAAAGGACATAGGAAGCGGCAAACGACCACTTCATCATGGGGGCCATCCAGTCAGGGCCCTCTAATTGCTGGATAAGTGCGATGGCGGCAATAAAAAGCGCGTTGTCGGCAAGCGACGACAGTGCTTGCGCAGCCATGACGGTGTAGAAGCCTCGATTCAAGGAGTAGATTCCTAAATATAATTTGCCCATCCCAGCGTGAGCTGTCTGAATAATACCTGAACAAATCGATTGCCTCGAGCTCGGTTATGATCTCAAGGATTCCATCCCAAATTGTGCCCTTATTGTGCGTCTGACCCAAATCAAACTTGCCGGATTTAAGTCTTTTGTCGATCCGACCGTCATTCCGACCCCTAGCCAGCTGGTCGGGGTTGTCGGACCTAACGGTTGCGGTAAATCCAACATTATTGATGCCGTACGCTGGGTAATGGGCGAAAGCCGCGCCTCGGAATTACGTGGCGAGTCGATGCAGGACGTTATTTTTAGTGGTTCTGGCGAGCGTAAGCCATCTGCCAGGGCGTCGGTTGAGTTGGTATTTGATAACTCTGCAGGTCGGGCCTCAGGGCAATGGGCAACGTATGCCGAGATCGCTGTGCGTCGTGTCTTAACGCGCGATGGCACGAGCAGCTATTTCATTAATAACCAGCTAGTCCGGCGCCGTGATGTGCATGACATCTTCTTAGGGACGGGTCTCGGGTCACGCGGCTATGCAATTATCGGTCAGGGCATGATCAACCGCCTGATCGAGGCAAAGCCCGAAGAGTTGCGGGTCTACCTTGAAGAAGCCGCAGGGGTGTCGCGTTACAAAGAGCGCCGCCGTGAAACTGAAAATCGTTTGTCTGATACGCGTGAAAATCTCGTGCGCGTCGAGGACATTCTGCGTGAGTTGACGTCGCAACTTGAAAAACTTGAGTCCCAGGCTGAGGTGGCGCGCGAATATCGCACCTTGCAGGCCGAAGGCGAAAGCAAACAAAACGCATTGTGGTTCCTGAAAGAAGCTGCCGCACATCAAGAGCGCGATCGCACCCAGCAAGATATTGAACGTGCGCACACTGAGCTTGAGGCCTCGATGGCTGGCTTGCGTGCCAGCGAAGCGGCACTCGAGTCGCGTCGTCAGGCGCATTATGCGGCGGGTGATGCTGTCCATGCGGCGCAGGGTCAGTTGTATGAGGCGAATGCCAAGGTCAGCAGCCTTGAGGCGGAGATTCGTCACGTTGTTGAGTCACGCAATCGGGTCTTGACGCGCCGTACTCAACTCGAGACACAGTTAGCCGAGTGGGCGACGCAGCAAGAACATTGCCAAGCGCAAATCCAGGAAGGCGAAGACGAGCTCATGACGAGCGCCGCACGGGCCGAAGAAGCGCGTGAGTTGGCACAGGCCGCGCAAGAAGGCTTGCCTGAGATCGAATCGCGTGTGCGCCAAGCGGCGCTTGAGCGTGAAGAACTGCGTGCAACCTTGGCCCGTGTTGAACAAAGCCTTGCCTTGGTTGCTCAAACACAGCGTGATTCGGATCGCCAGTTACAGGCGCTTGAGTTACGCCGCGAACGTTTAGGGCTTGAGCTCAAGGGCGTTGAAACGCCGGACTTGGCGGCGCTCGAACAATTGACGGGCGATAAGTTTGCCACCGAAGAGTTACTAGAAGAATCGCAGGGCGCACTCACGGAGCTTGAAGACAAGTTGCCCGAAGCGGATGCGCGTCGCACTCAG
>CAIYWO010000109.1 GCA_903929925.1 uncultured beta proteobacterium
GCTTAGAAATTTTTGATCGCGAGAATGCCTTAGGCATCGGCGCACAAGGGCTTGGCGGTGACGCGACAATCTTAGACGTCAAGATTGCTCAGGCCCCATCTCATGCAGCGTTGTTGCCGGTTGCATTGATGCCCAACTGTGCTGCAACGCGTTTCGTTTCTTTTGCGCTCGACGGCTCAGGTCCTGCCAAGCTTGTTGCGCCTGATGCATCCGTCTGGGATGACATACCGCAAGCAATGCCCTCCACAGATGGGCGTCGCGTCAACCTCGATACGCTCACTCTTGAAGAGGTTCGTTCTTGGAAAGCGGGTGAGTTGCTGTTGTTATCCGGCCGTCTGTTGACTGGTCGAGATGCCGCGCATAAGCGTTTGACCGATATGCTGGCACGAGGTGAAACGCTACCGGTCGATTTAAAAAATCGTGCAATTTATTATGTCGGGCCGGTTGATCCGATCGAAGGCGAAGCCGTCGGTCCTGCAGGCCCAACGACCTCTGCCCGAATGGACAAGTTCATGCCAGCCTTGCTTGAAAAAACTGGGTTGCTAGTCTCTGTTGGAAAAGCCGAGCGTGGACCCGTCGCGATTGAGGCGATAAAAAAGGCAGGCGTTGCCTATTTGGTCGCGGTTGGGGGCGCTGCATACTTGGTGTCTAAGGCAATCGAATCGGCAAAAGTGTTAGCGTTTGAAGATCTTGGGATGGAGGCGATTTACGAATTTGTTGTGCGCGATATGCCCGTCACGGTCGCGATTGATCAAACGGGACGTACGATTCATTGGATGAAGTCAGATAATCACTAGGAGACATGATGGGAACCGCTACATCGATCGTTATGAATACCTCGCCTAAGATTCCGCCGGGGCCCCTGAAGAATCGCGTGAGCGCCGAAGAGTGGAAGACACGCGTAGAACTTGCGGCTTGTTATCGCTTGGTCTCGCTCTACGGTATGACCGACATGATTGCGAACCATATTTCTGCAATGGTTCCAGGCGAACCTAATCATTATCTGATTAACCCGTACGGTATGTTGTATGACGAGATTACAGCCTCGAGTCTGATCAAAATCGATATCGACGGCAATATTATTGATCGTCCAAATGAAGAGTACGGGATCAATCGCACTGGCTTTGTCATCCATAGCGCCATTCACTCTGTGCGGCCCGATGCCGCGTGCATCATCCACACGCACACGCGCGCTGGCATGACAGTGTCAACCCTAAAGTGTGGCTTATTGCCGCTGACACAAACCGCTACGCGTTTTGCTAAGGTCGCGTACCACCACTTCGAAGGTATCTCTGTCGACTTGTCTGAGCAAAAAAGTTTGCAGCGGGATTTGGGTGATGCAGAAGTGATGATCTTGCATAACCATGGATTACTCGCCGTGGGTCCGTCCATTCCTGAGGCCTTCAATACTATCTATCGGCTTGAGTTAGCCTGCAAAGTGCAAGTCGACGCGATGGCCTGCAACGCTGAACTAATCATTCCGGAACCTGAGGTGGTCGCTAAGGCTAATGCACAGTGGAATCCTAGTGTGACTAGACGTTACGGTATTCTTGAGTGGCCAGCGATGCTTCGTCAGCTCGATAAAAAAGACGACAGTTACAAGCAATAAGATGACGCAACAAGCTAAGCCCGAGGTGATGGTCGCATTTCCGGTCGCTGCCTCGGCACTCGAGGCCTTACGCGCGCACTACACGGTGCATCATGTTCCCCTAGTTGCTGAGCGACAGGCGGCGGTGACTAAGCTGGGCAGTCGAATTGTTGCAGTGATTACAAATGGTACCTTTGGTTGGGATGCTAGTCTGATGCGTCAGATGCCCAATCTGAAGGTTGTGGCAGCGTTCGGCGCCGGTTATGAAAATATTGATGCCGTCGCAGCCCAACAGTTGGGTATTGCAACCAGCCATGGTCGCGGCACGAATACGATTAGTGTGGCGGATCATGCGCTGACCTTGCTGTTTGCCATCGTGCGTGACATTGTGGTGTCTGCAGAGGGCTTGCAACAAGGTAAGTGGCAAAATATTCGTCACGCCCGTCCGGATATTACTGGACGACGTCTAGGAATTTTTGGACTTGGTCTGATCGGACAAGCGATCGCGACCCGTGCACGGGCGTTTGATATGTCGATTGCCTATTGCAATCGCAAGCCTAATCCAGAGGTGGCCTACGAGTACGTCGCAACGCTTGAGGGCTTGGCTGAGAAAGTGGACTTTCTGATTTGTGCTGCACCGGGTGGTGTGGCAACAAAGCATGTCGTGAATGCAGACATTTTGCGAGCGCTTGGCCCCCAAGGATATTTGGTTAACGTGGGGCGGGGGTCGGTGGTGGATTCAGATGCCTTAGCATTTGCCTTACGCAATGGGCACATTGCAGGTGCTGGCCTCGACGTATTTGAAGGCGAACCCAATTTACCGGAATCGCTAAAAGGTATCTCCAACTTGATCGTGACTCCTCATGTTGCCGGGTTTTCACCTGATTCTTTTGAGGGCTACATCCGCTCGGTGGTCGAGAATGTGGATGCCTGTCTAGCAGGCCGTCCGGCCGTCACCCCAATTCCGCTGTAATTTTTTCTACCGCCTTGACAGTTGGAAGACTGTCAGCGACACTTTGTCC
>CAIYWO010000110.1 GCA_903929925.1 uncultured beta proteobacterium
GCAGGATCGGATTTGTCAGTTGATTGGCAGCATCCCACAGGAATGTATAGCCATCAGCTGGTGCCTGAAGAGCGGCTTGCGCAGCGATCATTGCATTCCCGCCTGTACGATTCTCAACGACAATCGACTGATTGACGATCGTGCCCATTGCGGCGCTGATCGCACGGGCCGAGGTATCTGCGGCACCGCCCGCGGAAAAGGGTACGAGCACTCGTAAGCCCTTGTTGGGCCAGCCTGCTTGCGCAAAGAGATTGCTACTGAGCAAAGTTGCAGCAGATAAACCGACACCTCCTTGAAGAAGCGCTCGGCGAATATTTAAACGTGTAAATTCAGATGTCGATTTCTTGGTGTTTTGTTCCATCATGGTCTCCATTATTATTTTGAGCATAAATCTCTTAGGCACTGACAAAGCGTAATTCTCTCGATGGAATTCGAAGGTGTACCTCAGAGCCAGTGGCTAACGCCAACTTTCCTCGGCTATGAGAGATGTCCGCACGCACAATTGCTTTGTCAACTCGGACGTCATAGCGGAAGGCATCACCTAAAAACTCAGCGCTAACTATTTCACCTTTTAGTGCCAAATGTCCGTCAAGATCGCTTTGTGCATCTGATACGAAGCGCACCGAATGCGGCCTAAAAGCAAGATCCATGGCAGCGACCTGCTGTTCGAGACCTTGGGGCAACACGACTTCGCCTAACGTGGGTGAATTAAAACGCAGGTGATCCCCGTCTGTTTGGAAACGCCCAGAAAACAAATTGACCGAGCCCACGAATTGCGCAACGAACCGATTCACTGGGAAGTCGAAGAGGTCCATAGGGGACCCAACTTGCTGAATAACGCCCTGATCCATGACAGCAATGCGGTGGCAAGTTGTCAGCGCTTCCTCTTGGTCGTGTGTCACAAAAATAGTAGTGAGCCCAAGACGTCTTTGCAGCTCGACAAGTTCGTGCCTTGTTTGTGTTCTTAGCTTGGCGTCTAAGTTTGACAGTGGTTCGTCAAGAAGTAGCACCTGCGGCTCGATCGCGAGTGTCCGTGCGATCGCAACGCGTTGTTGCTGGCCGCCTGAAAGCTGGCCAGGGCGACGCTCGGCTAAACCACTTAGGTCGACTAGCTCAAGAGCTTCGTGAACCTTCTTGCGGATTTCTGCGCTTGGAAGTTTGCGTGCTTCAAGGCCGAAGGCAACGTTTTGCGCAACGGTCATATGTGGCCAAAGCGCATAACTTTGAAACACCATTCCAACGTTACGCAGCCAAGGGGCTGTTCCTGTGACGTCTTTGCCGTCGATTAATAGTTCACCTCGCTGATGCTGATTAAAGCCAGCAATCAGTCGTAGAAGGGTAGATTTGCCAGAGCCCGAGGGGCCGAGCAATGCGAAAAACTCGCCGGGCTCGATGCGCAAGTTGATATCTTTCAACACGGATGTCGCACCGAACGAAAGCGCGATGTTCCTGATGTCGATTGCGACGGATTTCATGTCCGGGCTCCAACGTTTTGATGTGGTGTTGCGGCGGCCGCAATACGATGACTTAAATAGGTGCCAAGCGCGACTAAGGTGATGGCAATGACGCTCAGTGCTGCGCCAGGACCACGCCCTGCAATTGATTGAAAGTAAAGATAGATACCGTACGACATTGGCGCCATACTTTCTTTACTAGTTAACAGGATTGTTTCCGAAATTTCTGCAGCTGCTGTGATGAAGCTGGTGACGAATCCAGCAAGAAGACCACCCATCATGAGGGGGAGAACAATTCTCCGAATAATGCGCCAGCGGCTTGCGCCAACATTCTCAGCGGCCTCTTCGAGTGCAGGGTGTACCTGCGTCAGCGCGGCCATGCAGGATCTCAGTGCGTAGGGTAGACGTCTGACCGAGTACGCTAAGACGAAAATCAACCAACTCGCGGTCAAGGCTCCCGCACCAAAGGGCAGTTCGACTCCTCGAAATGTGCGAAGGTAACCAATGCCCAACACTAAGCCTGGCATCGCTAAAGCGACCGTCACAAGATGATCCAAAATTTGTCGGCCAGGAATTTGAGTGCGGATCACTATGTAGGCAATCGCTGCCCCCAAGATGACATCGATGACAGCTGCGAGACCGCAATACAGAATGGTGTTCCAGATCATCTGTTTCGCGTCACCAAAAATAGTCAGATAGTGTGCGAAGGTAAAGTGCTCTGGAAGAATGCTGAAGCTCCAGACCTTAAACAGAGACATCAGCAAAATACCCAAATGCGGGGATAAGACGAGCATGAGTATGCCAATGATCCAGCCATACGCCATCACACTTTGCCACGATGTCAGTTTGCGTTTTGGGGCCTGCGCGCCACCACGTGAAATCAGTGCGTAGTCGCGTCTCTTGACGAACCACCAAGATCCGCCCATGGCAGCAATCGAAAATAGTACGAGTATGACGCAGATAACGTAACCGATTGGGTCTTCAATTCCGATAGAGGTGACGCGTAAATAAGCCTGCGGCGCAAGCATATTCGTCACATTTAAGACGAGCGGCGTACCGAGATCATCGAACACCTTAATAAAGACGAGCGATGCCCCCGCGATGTAGCCCGGTAGCGCGAGTGGAAAAATAATTTTGCTAAACAGTCGCCATCCTGATGCCCCGAGGTTCTGGCCTGCTTCCTCCATAGAAGAGTCGATTGTCGCGAGTGAGGCAGACAGATTGAGCAGGATGAATGGGAAGTAATGCAGTGTTTCAACAAAAATGATGCCACTCAAGCCTTCCATAACGGGGATGCTGAAGCCGAACAGATCCATCAAAATAAGATTGACTGCCCCTGAACGCCCGAAGATTAGCTGCATTGCCGCTGCACCGACGAAGGCTGGCATGACTAGAGGCAATACCCCTAGCGTTTGGATTAAGACGGCCCCACGAAATTGAAAGCGCATCGTTAGGTACGCAAGCGGAATGGCGATCAGGGTGGCGCCAAGTACCGTCATCCCGGCAACAAACAAGCTGTTCGCAAATGATTCTCGCATTAACGAGATTTCAAAGAATGCAAAGAAGTGAGAGAGTGTTAGCCC
>CAIYWO010000111.1 GCA_903929925.1 uncultured beta proteobacterium
AGAACTGATTCAACGCTACATCGAATTCGTTGCAAAGTCCCTCAATAATGGCAACTGGGGCGAAGGGGTCATGTTCGTCAAGGGCAAAAATGAAATCGATGTTGGCACGGCCTTCCTGGACTTAACAGCCGAGCAGGCACAGAAAGTTTGGGAACCATTTCTCGCACCCTTAAGGGAGCGACCAGCGGACTTCAGTGTGAGGCTCAACTACCGAGTCGTGCCGTTCAAAGACAAATGGAATCCCAAACTAGGCGGGGCCGTCATGGACACCCGACCTGGCGTACCAGAAGGCTATTTCTGGTGGAAAGGCAATGCGTCCGAAGTGGGTGCCTATTGGGCTAACTATCAAGGCAGAGGGATCCCCTCGAGCGCGATGGAGCCCAGCAATACAAGAAAGCTGGCGCAGGCTATTTTTCAAGCGACACGCACTAGTCTGGTTTTGTTTCAGACAAACAAGGGTTTAGCGGGCGCACCCGCTGAGGCCCACGAACGCGACCGTACGACATCCATGAATCCCGCTGTATTTAAGAATGTAGGGTTTGTCACGCTCGGTAGCTGGGTGCAATGTAAGTATGCTGGCGTCGCGGGTCATGAGCCAGATCTGGCCTGGGCAGCCACCGAAGCTCTAGGTGTCGACCAAGCCATGGGGTTCATCAAATCTGCGACACCAGGTGGTGCCTCTTATACAAATGAAGGCCATTTTGGCGAAGCGAACTGGCAATCGGAATTCTGGGGCAGCAATTATCCTCGCTTACTAAATATCAAACGCAAATACGATCCAACAAACCTGTTCCGTGTGCATCATGGTGTCGGCAGCGACGCCGTATCGTAACTACCATTCATCTGCAAACAGCCGCGATACCGTGCAATATCAATTTACTTATCTCTCTGATCAAGTCCGTACTACGTCGGCCTGGGCAGATTTCGACACACTGCTGCACGAGTACGCTGAGCAAGATCTAGCGCAACCGCAACTCAGCACGATCTGGAAAGATCTACACGATTTACCTGCTCGCTACGGCAGCCCAGTTGGAGGAGTTGTCCTGCTACATCAGGACCACATCCTGGTCGGATGTATGGCGTTTACGGCTAACAAGTTCGACGGGACGTGTGAACTTAAACGGCTATTTGTACGCAAGTCGTTCAGAGGCAAAGGCTATGCCCGAATACTTCTGACTGAAACAATGCGCATGGCCAAGCAAGCTGGATATCTTCGTGGCGTACTTAGCACCTGGCCAGACAACCCCAAAGCCCTTGAACTATATAGTTCGCTGGGATTCATGCCCACAGAGTCTTTTAAAGAAGATCGTAGGCAGAACTTGGTATTTCTCGAACGCGCTCTGTAGTTTATTCGAACATCACTCTTGCAAGTTAAGGGACGATATTTTTGACGCCTCGCGTCGCCAAAGCGAGTAACACTCTTGTTGAGCAATTCGTGCTAGCTCGGGCTCATGATCCCGTAAGGCCTGCACGACGGAAGAGTACGCGTGTACGTTTCGATCAAAAGCACCCCGAACCATAGATAGCATTCGCACACGATTCAACAACACAACTCGCATGACACGCGCCAATCCGTCAATCAACAGGCTAATGACGGGGTTATGACAGGCCCGAGCAAGCCCTGCATGAAATTCGAACTGTCCTTCCACAAACTCATTGATATTGTCTGCCTGCTTGAGCTTTAGCACTGTTGCCTCTAGCAAATCAATATCTTCAGCTCTCGCGTGTATGGCGGCATTACTCACCATCTCAAGTCCGATCATTTCCATCGCACGTTGCATCTGATCGACAGAGAAGAACCCGAGCTTTAGGCTGACCTCAAAATAGAACTGTAGAAACTGGGCATTTGGCAAGGATAGATATGTTCCACTACCTTGCCTTCTTTCAACAAACCCAAGCGTTTCGAGAATAGTCAAACGATCCCGGACAGTGGGGCGCTGCACGTCCAGCATTTCAGAGAGCTCACGCTCGGTTGGCAGTCGAATGCGGCCGGTGTCGTCGGCGCGCGTTCGCATCGCGATTTCGATGATGCGAACCAATAAGTCGTCAGCGTCTTCGGTCATGGGGTGGAGGGTTGCTCAAACGTTTTTGCAACGCAATACTATCTTAATTCTGTAGTTGAGACCGAATCACCCTCAGACTGTCTATGCGCAAGCCGATGCATCGCGTCCGACAAAGCCGGATAAAGGGACGCGAAGATTGAGAATTGGCGATCATACGCACTATTAGGCCGCGTAGACCTCGGTTTTATGTAGTCAGTCGCCACGTGAATTTCAGGTAAATCAGGATCTTCCAAGCCGCTGTAAACCCGGGCGGCCACTCCGCCTAACAATGCTGCACCCAAGGCGCTCGCATCCGTCTGTTCGGCCAGTCCATACTCAAGTTGCAAAACGTCGGCTTTGATTTGTGCCCAATAGCGACTGTGCGCTCCGCCACCTACACCAACTAATTTTGACGGGCTCCAACTCCACTGAGCCTTCGCCTTCTCGAGAATTTGCCTCAAACCAAATGCGGCTCCTTCAAACACGGCACGCACCATATCTGCACGACCATGCTCAAGGCGCAACCCGATCCAGGCTGCGCTTGCCTCCGAATCCCATATCGGACTGCGCTCGCCCGCTAGGTAAGGTAAAAAAATTAAGCCGTTCGCGCCTGGCACAGACTCTTGTGCCATACGCTCCAACTCGGCAAATGAATGCACCTCTGGCCAAATCTTAGTTTGCAACCAACCAAACGAACCACCGAGCATCGACATCGCGCCGTGGGCCAACCATCGACTAGGCAGAATATGGTATCGATTCAAAAAAGACGTATCGAAATCCGGATGGTCTAAACAAAACGTGATCACGCCAGATGTCCCGACAGATTCAAATACCTGTCCGCTACTGCGTAATCCTAATGCCAGCGCGGCGGCGGCGGTGTCAGCCGCACCCAGTGCAACCGGCACACCAAGCGGCAAACCTATTAAATTCGCAGCCGTACTATCTACCTTTCCCAATTTATCCGCACTAGGAACTAGAGGTGCCACTAATTTTTCTGAGATCCCCCAGAGATTGAGGAGCTCCTGCGACCAACTCGGAGTCGACTTACGCACATCGACCAGACCAGAATAGGAAGCCTGTGTGGGATCAATACCCAACTCACCCGTTAAACGATAGGCAATAAATCCGTTGAGCATGCACACCTTTTCGATACGAGACCACACCGTGGGCTCATTTCTTTGAATCCAAACAAGGTTTGCAACCCAGCAGGTTGATGTACTGGCACGATTACCTGTCTTGGCCTGGTACGTGATGGGGTCGGCTCCTGCGAACTCTCGGACGATCTCATCCGCTCGGCCGTCCAAGTAAACAATACCCGGCCTCAATGGATTGCCACTTTTGTCCAATACGATTGTGGTCGGACAGGTCGTCGATAAACCTATCGAGTGAATTTTTCCAACTTTGGTGACGACCTCTCGAACGGCTTCGACCGTCAACTCCCAATATCGCTCAAGATCGATTTCAACCCAGAAGGGATAGGGAGTAATGACTGGAACAAGCCGTTGAGATTTTGCGAGTAACTTACCGTCGGAAGAAAACGCACAGACTTTTATCGCACTTGTCCCCGCGTCGATTCCGAGCAAAACATTAGTCATTACAAATTGCTACCTTTAAAGCCCGGCCGCTTCCAGCCTCTTGAAATGCAGTTAAAGAGTCTGCCACTCCAAATCGATGTGTGATCAACTGTTCGGCATCAATTTGTCTAGATGACAACATGTTCATCGCAAGCTCATAGTCGCGTCGGCTAAGTGCACTGGCACCTGTCACGATCAGCTCATTGTAATGAATAAGGTTCACATCCATTGATGATTTATCTCCGGCAGAAAATCCCGCAAACAAGTTCACGCGTCCACCCTTGCGCACGATGGTTAGCGCCTCATCTGCCAACGCAGGAACGCCAATTGCAAGGATGACCACATCTGCACCGAGGCCATCAGTACGAGCGCGAACAAACTCAGGTAAAGACTCGGAGCTTGGATCGCATACGTGATCAACTCCCCGATCCGCCGCCGCCTGTCGACGCGAGGCATTCGGTTCACTCACAATCACTTGCCTTGCACCGGAAAGACGCGCCAACGCTGCATGCATGAGTCCGATCGGACCTGCACCAAGGATGACGACGCTGTCGCCCATTTTTACCCCGGCATTACGTTGTCCGTTAATGCAACAAGCGAGAGGCTCCGCTAAGGCTGCTGCTTCATAGCTCATTTCGTCAGGCATGTGAAATACGTTCCCCGACCGTAATGCCAGGGTAGGAATCCGAATGTATTCGGCAAAGGCACCATCAAATTCATAACCCATCGCCTGCCGATTTTGGCAAACATTCTCATGGCCATTTTTGCAATACGCGCAAGATAAACATGGCATGACCGGATCCATACTGACGCGGTCACCCACTTTGAACAGGCTAACGCCATTCCCCGCTTGAACAACTTCGCCCGCAAATTCGTGTCCAATAACTGATGGGAAGCGGACACCCTTGGTCTTGCGACCGGTAAGAATTCGCAGATCGGTACCACACACGGTTGCCGCACGTACCCGCAAAATCAATTCCCCAGGCGCAGCCTCAGGGATAGCAATATCGCTCATTTCAAGGATATTCGGCCCTTTCAGTACGGCGGCCTTCATGCTTTCTCCAACTCAGCAGCAACACCATAAATATCTAAAGCCCTCTCCACGCTCACATTATCGTGAATGAGTGCACTTAAAGATTTAATCACTGCGCTGGGGTGCTTATGCTGCCATACAAATCGTCCGTACGTTACGCCGCCTAATCCCACGTCCAACGCCTCGCGCGTCATACGCAGATAATCAGCGAGCGTCTCTCCCATCTCACCACCGGCAAGCGCGACCATCGACGGACATCCTTCAACCACTTGTCGAAAACTCTCGGGTGACCCGGTCCAAAGTGTCTTGATGATATCTACACCCAGCTCTGCACCAACGCGTGCCGCATACGTAACTGCCTTTGCGTCGTGTTGATCTTTAATCATGTTGCCCTTGGGATAAATGTGTGCAACAAGAGGCATTCCAGCAGATGCCGCATCTTTGGAGATTTTGCCTAAAAAGGTCAATTGTTGTGCTTGATCAGGCCCACCCACAATGCAACCAACCGAAATCGCATCAGCACCCAAACGGATTGCCTCCTCCACGTCAGCAACTGGGGCATCGTATGTTGGATGATATTGCACAGAATAAGCGCTGGCTTTCATGATGATTGCCGCCTGACCTGCGTAGGGTGGGAATATTCTTTCGGCGATGCCTTTGTGCATCGTGATTGCGTCTGGCCCACCTGCTACCACCTTTCTCATTGTGGTGCGAATATCTTCTAAGCCCGGCAGTAGCCCGCGCGTAATTGGGTGATCAATGGTGATCGCCAACAAGCGGCCAGACCTGCCGACCAATCGCTTCATACGTACTTCTTTTCCTAGAAACATAACTACTCCGTTTAATCATTTAAAAAAATGTTCTTAATACATGCCCATCAGTTTTAGAGGTCCTACCACGAGCGACGGAAAAATCACAAGCAATGCGATTGCAACTAGCAGGATGGATACCGGACCCACCGAACCTTTGATGACATCTTCAATACTCATGTCAGCAACTTTAGCGACGGCAAATAGGCATACACCCACGGGTGGTGTCACAAGGCCAAGTGTGAGGGTGATGACTGTTATCACCAAAAGATGGATCGGATCCACCCCCAAAGCGACAGCCGGAGGCATCAACACTGGGATCAAAATAAACATAGCCGCAATCGCATCCATAAACATGCCTACTAAAATCAAGAATAAGAAAATTAGTATCATGATCAGAAGGGGGCTAGATGTTACAGACGATAGCCAGTTCCCAACTTGAGCTGGCAGGCCGTCATATGCAAACACCCAAGCGGCGAGTTTTGCAGTTGCTGCAATAAAGAGAATGCCACCACTTGCCCGTGCGGTCTGAATTAGCATAGGCACGATATCGACCCATTTAAGTTCGCGACAGACGACAGTCGCAACGATAAGCGTATACACAACAGCTATCGCCGCAGCCTCAGTCGGCGTAAAAAATCCATCGAGAATGCCTACCATCAGTATCACCGGGGTGAGCATTGGGAATAGCGCCCGAAACCCTGCTCGCAAGAAGCGAGGCATGCTGAATCGAACCGGCTTACCAACCCCCATACGCACGCTGTAGAAATGGTTGTAGACCATCAGCGCAGCAGCGATAAACAGCCCGGGAATCAATCCTGCGAGCAGCAGCAGCCCGATTGACTGATTTGCTATAGATCCTGCAATGACCATTAGTATCGAAGGAGGGATAATCGATGACAGCGTTGAAGTCGCCAGTGTCATTCCAACTGCGTAGCCTTTTTCATAGCCGTGCTTAACCATGGCGTTAATCTCGACAGCACCTAACGATGCAATATCCGCAACTGAGGATCCTGATATTCCTCCGAACACAACTGATGACGCAACGTTGACATGTCCCATTCCGCCTGGCAACCATCCGACGGCTGCATTTGCGAAATCAAAAATTCGGTCAGCGACCCCCCCTCGCTCCATGAGCTGTCCCACCAGTAGAAACAAGGGGACTGCCACCAATAAGAAGGAGTTCATTGCAGAGAACATACTATCCGACAATAGAGTAAGTGGCGTTGAAGTAAACATGACGATACTTGCGACACTTGCCAAACCTAGGCCGATGGCAAGCGGGACGCCCAGCGCGGACAATAATAAAAACAGGAGAAGTAAAGTAATGCTCACGACACATCCCCTGCTGTTTGGGACGCGGGCATTGCCTCTAGCGCGATCGTTCTTTTATGCTCATGCAAAGAATCGAGCATACAAAGAATACACAGCAAGGCAGACAACGGCATTACCGAGCCAATCACCCAGCTCGGCCAGCCTAATGTTGCGATCATCTCATTCATCATCATTTGCTGGCTCACCATCTTCCAGCCCGTCCAACCCATCAAGGTGAAAAATCCGATCCCGGAAAATAAATAGATTGGCAAAGACAAGCGCCTGAGTGGAACGGGCAACATCTCCATCATGACCGTCACTCGCGCGGCATCTGCATGACGTATGCTTGCAGCAATGCCAATGAAGACCATCCAAATAAATAGCGCTCTGGTTAGCTCCTCCGAAAATTTTATCGATGAACCCGATAGTCTTGCGAAAACTTGGATGAGCACGATCAGGACTATGCCGAGGACAGCAAGACCGCAGACGCCGTCTGTAACTATTGCTAGTGCTCGGCGATATGCGCTTAGTCCGTACGCCGGAGATCTTTGGTCTGGTTGCGACTGATTCATCAAATACTCTACTCGTTTCAGATTTAGGAGCTGCGTAACCGCAGCTCCTAAGGTGAAGGCAGCAACAGCGTTATTTCTTACCGACAGCTGATAAGGTTTTGTCAAAGAACGCTGTGTCTTTGACTAGCTCCAAGAATTTTGGAAATAGCTGCTTTGATACAGCAACAAAAGCCTTCTGCTGCTCTGGGGTCAAGGAGTTGACTTCCATCCCCTTTGACTTCAAGAAGTCGATAGACTTATTCGCATCTGCGGTGTCATTCGCGAACTTCCAAGCCTCGGCTTCCGCGCTAGCGTCTTGCAGTGCCTTTTTGTGCTGATCGCTGAGCTTTGCAAACTTTGCCGGGTTAATTCCGAGCACCCAGCCGTCAGCCATATGATTTGTCATAGATGCGTATTTTTGTACTTCGTAGAACTTCGCTGCGACAGGGATATTGATCGGATTTTCTTGTCCATCCACAACTTTTAGCTGGAGCGCGTTATATACCTCGCCAAAAGCCATGGGGGTAGGTACTGCACCCATCTTGGCGAAAAACTCCATCCACAAAGGGTTGTTAGGCACGCGGAATTTCATGCCAACCATGTCCGACGGTGCGCTAATCGGTTTACGCGAGTTCGTCATCTGACGGAATGGGCGTTGCCACATCATCAGCCCCTTAATTCCGATTTTGCCGAGATCACCCAACAACTCCTTACCTAGCGGGCCTGACAAATAGGCACGGAGCTGCTCTGTGTTATCGAAAAGATAGGGGACCGAAATTGCCGTGAATTTCGAATTGAAATTTGCGTATAGCGAGGTGGAAAGCAACAACATGTCTAGTGAGCCACCTGACAATTGGCGCACTGCCGCTGATGGATCTCCGCTATAGAGCTGCCCGTTTGGAAACACTTTGATTTCCACTTCACCGTTTGTTTTAGTTTTTACGAGCTCAGCATACTTCTGCGCCGCCAACGTGATCTCAGAGTTATCAGGGTCTGGGGTCGACAGATTGAATGTGACTTTTGCCATAACAGTCTGCGCACTAAAGGCGAGCACACCTGCGATGAGTAAACGGCTAAGGTTTCTCATAGTTTTCTCCTGTTTTTAATGGTTATACCAATTTTACCTCGCCCTTAATATCGTTTAATAAATTGGTATATCCAATTAGTATTTACCCGCCCTTCCGCAAATTGTTGCGATTACACTTAGTCTTTTTGCCAGTCACAAAAGATGCCGGAATCAGATGGCTACCCTATATGACGCTCCGTCATCGTATTACTCAATGGTCGCGCGTTTAGCGCTGCTAGAGGCAAACGTTCCATTTGATAATCGACGCATGGATATTCACGTAGCCAAAGAACAGCTCACCAGTTGGTATCGTGCACTCAATCCACACATGACGGTACCCTCATTAGTAACTGACCAAAGAATATTCACCGACAGCCGGGACATCCTTCGCTTTGCAAGCGCTAAAGCTGGCGATGCATGGGCGGATGCAGACTCTGTTCAGCATGCAAACATCGTAAAAATTGTCGATACTTTTTATCAAATTCCAATCGAGGATCTTACGTTTGGCAAGGCGATGGTGAAGTTTCCCGTTTTACGATTTGTGTTTCCGAGACTGCTTGGCAAGATCTTGAAGAAGCTGCGTAGCGAGCTCGCAACGTGCACGGATCCTGACGCTGTGCG
>CAIYWO010000112.1 GCA_903929925.1 uncultured beta proteobacterium
GCGGCTTCGGCCTGTGTCATGAGGCCAGCACTGGCCATCAGGCCCACTATTGCTGACATTTGCAGAAGTCTGCGACGTTGTACGTTCATGAGAGTTCCTTTACTTGATAAATAGTTTGATTTTTGAATTCGTTTCTACGATTTGATGCTGGGGTTTAAGACCCCGTTAGCATCCACTTCACCAAATTTGTGATGTCTGCATCTGGCATTTGGGTATGTGGTGGCATGGGGATAGAGCCCCACACGCCAGCGCCACCTGCTTTGACCTTTGCCGCTAGTTTAGCAATGACGTCCTGATCTTTGTATTTTTTTGCGACTTCGGCAATCGATGGGCCCACACCTTTAGCGGCTGGTGCGTGACAAGCCGTACAGTTGTGCTTCTGGAAAAGCGCTTGCATGGTCGCCCCGTTTGCTGCGGGCGCAGCTGCTGGTGACGCGTTTGCTGGAGCGCTTACCGCCACGACTTGTGTCACAAAACCAGCCCCTGGAAGCTGCTTAAGAGGGGGCTTTGTGCTGTCTGCGCCCCTGAACGGGCCAAAAATACGATTTTGCTCAGCGATATTCTCATGCGCATTGCGAGCGAAATCTGGCAGGGACGACGTGATTTTTGCGTCGCTTGCGCAATTGGACATACACGGGTTGCCCTGTACGTCCGGTTTGCCCGCGACAGTCCACATGCCATGCTGAGTCGTTGCGCCGTTTCGGTTGGGCATACGCGCCTGAATGTCATTCATATTCTTGTCGCTCAGGGTAAAGTCCTCAGGGACAATCTCCCCTAGCGCGAGAATGTAGGCGACCAAAGCGTAGGTATCGTCTGCGGACAATGTTCGAGGAGCATTCCACGGCATTGCGCGATAGATGTAATCGTACAGACTCGATAACGTAGAGACCTTCATCAAGGTTGAGCGCTGCGGTTGCTTGGGGTCCGTGAGTGATGCGACGCGCCCGGTTTTGATGTCCTGCGCGGTTGTTCCACCTACGATCGGGGTGAACACCTCATTCGACTCACCAAAAACACCATGACAGCTTGCACATTTGGCCTCCCACAGTTCTTGCCCCTGCTCTGCTGTACCTGATCCTTTTGGGATTCCCTTGAAATCAGGGCGTACATCAATGTCCCACGCTGCAACCTCAGCGGGCGTGGCTGTGCGACCTATGCCAGGAAACTTCTTTGCATCTTGTGCGTATGCCAAGCCACTCAAAAGCGTGAGTGCGAGGACGCCGGTTAGAGTTTTAGCCAACTTGTACATTGCTGACCTCCCCGTTGGTGTCTACTTTCCAGGATTGAATCGCGTTGTTGTGATAAATCGAGCGCGTGCCGCGGACCTCGCGAAGCATCCGGTAGGCTGGTTGGACATGACCTGTTTCGTCTGTAGCGCGTGACTGCAAGATTGCCGGCTTTCCGTCCCAAACCCAGTCAATGTTGAAGCGTGTGATGGCCTTCGTTAACACGGGGGTCTCCAGGCGAGCCTCGCGCCAGTTGCGTCCTCCATCCACCGATACGTCAACGCGCTTGACCTTGCCACGGCCAGACCAGGCCATGCCGCTGATGTTGTAGAACCCAGTTTCAAGTAGTTGTTGACCGCCCGAGGGTGTGGTGATGACGGACTTGCACTCTTGAATCGAGGTGTACTGACGGTGCATGCCGTCTGGCATCAAATCGATGTAATGGACAGCCTCGTCTTTCGAGGCGTAGGGCATATCGCCCACCTCTATTCGGCGTAACCATTTCACCGAGCTCACGCCTTGGACGCCTGGGACGACCAAACGCAAGGGGTAACCGTTTTCTGGACGGAGCATTTCGCCATTCATTCCCCAGACAACGAGGACATCATCAAGCGCCATTTCCATCGGAATGGTGCGTGTCATGCCCGAGCCATCCCCGCCTTCCGCGAGAACGTATTTACCCTTTTTCGTGTCAGCGCCGGCCATGTCTAGCAAAATGGATAGCGGCACACCCGTGAATTCGCAGCAGGAAAGCATCCCGTGCGTGTACTGCACGGTGGGAACGGCGACGTTGCCCCACTCCATGCCGGTATTCGCACCACATTCGATGAAATGGATGCGTGAAACCGAGGGTAAGCGCATCAAGTCTTCCATTGTGAAGACCATGTCTTGTTTGACTAAGCCATTGATCATTAGCCGATGTTTGGCTGGATCGATGTCGTACCAGCCCTGGTGGTGTCGCTCGAAGTGCAGGCCGTTCGGTGTGATGATGCCAAACAATCCCTGAAGCGGAGCAAAGGCGACTGAAGCTGCCGACACGCGTGTCAGGCCAGGCGATTCCCGACGCTGAAGATTAGCCTCGTACTTCGAGGGCATACCATAGGGCTTGGCTGCAACAGGTTGGCCCAGCGTGGTTTGCCAAGTTTGCTTCTCAAGGATATTGGGATCGCCTTTAGGAGCTTGTGCGAATGCCGATGCAGCTGTGGCGCTCGCACCTGCGGCCATTGCCGCCAAAAAGCTATTACGCAGGAAGCCGCGTCGTGCCTCTGTGATGCCGCCGGCTGAGAGCTCAGTGGCGAGCTCCGTCGAAACAAAATTTTCCGGCGCGCGTTTGAGCCGACCGAGTTTTAGCCGTAAATCATTTGTCTTCAAGAGGCCTCCTACGTAACGATAAAATAGTGGCTGACACAATTATATTTTTTAGTTATAAACAAAGATGCAAAAGTAATATAAAAATAAAATCGTAGATATTCAGGCATACCCTAGGTAGACTGAGCCAAATAACTAAAGATTATTTTATTTAGTGGAGAGGACATGCATTCAGATCAGATCAAAGATATTGAGGCCTTGACGGGTCAACGAGCCCGCTCCCGGCGGGAGTTCTTGCGTAACACCACCGCTGCAACAGCTTGTTTAGGCTTTGCATCGGTTGCAGAGCCTACGTTTGCCCAGGTGATTCAAACGAATTTCGATGGTATCGAGGCCGGTGAAGAGATCATCAAAGATGGTGACACCGAGCTGTATGCATACGTCGCCAGACCAAAGAGTAGCGTTGGCAAATTACCGATAGTTGTTGTTGCAAGCGAAATTTTCGGTGTGCATGAACATATCGCCGACATTGCGCGACGATTTGCAAAGCTGGGCTACCTCGCTATCGCACCAGAGTTTTTTACTCGAGCGGGTGATCCTACTTCGCTGGGCACGATGGCGGAAATCATGACGCAAATCGTCGGCAAGACACCAGATAAACAAGTGATGGGCGATATTAGTATTGCGCTTAAATGGGCTGGCCAAAAAGGTGGCGATTTAGCACGTGTCGGTATGACGGGCTTTTGTTGGGGTGGACGAATTACCTGGTTGGCGTGCGCCAATCTGCCCCAAGTGCGGGCAGGCGTTGCCTGGTACGGCAGACTTGTCGGAGATAAAAGTGAAAACTTCCCAGCACATCCGGTTGATTTGGCTAACCAATTAAAGGCACCGGTATTGGGTCTGTATGGCGGCAAGGACACAGGTATTGGATTGGATACAGTAGACTTAATGAAACAGGCACTCGCGGCCGCGAAAGACAACAAGGCAGCGACAGGATCACGGTTCGAAATTTATCCAGATGCACCGCACGCCTTCCACGCGGATTACCGTGCAACCTATCAAGCAGGCCCAGCGAAAGA
>CAIYWO010000113.1 GCA_903929925.1 uncultured beta proteobacterium
ACGTTAAGAGCAATGGCATGTGAGGCGATGAGCTTATCAAGCGCATCGCGGTTGCGATCTTTGTACGCGGCGCGAATCGGTCCGTAGGCTTTGGCCGCCTGAGCTTCAAAGGGCGCCACCAGAATGTCTTCGAGCAAACTGTCGAGCGCCGAGCGGTTTGCAACTTGCGATATTGCACTACTGCACGCAATGCCGAACTCAAGCTCTGCCAGGGTTACTGCGGAAATGACAATGTCGCCTACAAAGCAGGCCGCAAAGTGCTCCCTGACCTCTGGTGGCTGGTGCTTCATGAGGTAGATGCAGATATTGGTGTCGAGCATGTACTTTGGACTCATAAAGCCTCGCGCTCGCCTTCGATGTTCTCGCCGCGCCCGTGTGCCATGAAGTCAGGTGAAAACTTCGCAAGTTTTCCCAATACATCGCCCATGCGCCGTTGGGCCGGACGTATGCGCAACTCGTCGCCTTGCCGCTCGATCACAAGTTCTATATCCCACGAGTTGTAGGCAAGTTCTGCAGGAATGCGGACGGCTTGTGAATTGCCATTCTTGAATAGTTTGGTCTTAGCCATAGCAAACCTCATTGGAGGTACATGTACATCTTAACGCAAAACAAAGATAATGTACATACGTGGATGTACGTTAGACAAACAGTCATTATCTTATGCGGGTATGGTCAAACATAATGCGAAAGTCAGTTCTCGGTGCAAAGCAATGCTAGGTGACTCCCCCCTAAAAAATGCTGTCATTTGGCCGATATGTCCGCATTTGCGAAGGTGGCGCATCTGCATCTTGATGCGACCCAATTCAGTTTGGGCAATGGTTAAACTTCAACACAACGATCAAATGCGAATACCGCCTTACGTCGCACACATAAGAATGCATAACGATAATGAAAAAAATCCTGGCTTTCGTTTGGCGCGCTTTACTCGGTCTCAGTTTGTCGATTTTTTCGCTCGAATCATCTGCCGCCCCTTGCACGGACACCACGACAAGCGGAGGCGTAACCATACTTAATGGCAACTGTTCTGCGCTCACTTGGCTGAGTGGTGATCTTGACCTAAATAGCAAAACAATCACTGGCGATGGCACGACCTACACACTAACACCTACGCTGACGGGCGCAGTGACGGTGGGAAGGCTTTACGGTGTTGGACAAATCAATGCACTAGTGTCTGGCGTTAATTACTACAACGCTGGCATTGCTTTCAATCCCGATGAGGGAAACACTTCTGTTAGCGTAAGTGAATTGAATAACTCAGGTGTAATTACTGGCCGTTACGGAATCCTCGTTAACAACAACACCACTATTACGAGTCTGATCAACTCTGGCACGATTCAGGGAACGACTTCTACTACAAACGGTTACGGAATTAGAAATACAGGCAATGGAATAATCAGTCTGCTTAATAACGCTGGGACTATCTTAGGAATAGGAATAAATTCGGTAGGTGTGTCTAACAACGGCACCATATCAACGATACAGAATACGGGGACAATTAGCGCAGGGAGCAAAGGGGTAGGGAACAGTTCCGGGGCTATCACCAGCTTGGTGAACAGCGGGACGATATCATCCAGTCAGATCGGAATCTACAACACGACGGGTGGCTCCATAGGTTCGATTACAAACACCGATAGCGTAACCGGGACAATATTCGGCGTACAAAACAATGCCGCCACCATCACTACCCTGAATAACTTACAGGGCTTAGGTAATGCAAACGGCGCATTGACCTACACCGGCACGCTTCCCACGAACTACAGAATCATCGTTAACTCAACAGCGCAGTTTGGACGGCTTGCTGTAACGAGCCCAGTGGGTGCAATGACCTTTGACATCTACGCAGGCGGTGTCTCTGGTGTTTCGGCCTCCGTCTTAACCCTTGGGACCTACACCTCGGTGCTGAGTGGAGTGACCTCTGGATATTTGACCAACACATCTGGTACCTATGGATCCTACAGTTGGACGTTAAGTAATAGCGGCGGATCCATTTGGGATTTGATTGTGACGCTTGCGAGTGGTGGACAAGCGACTGTATCCACTATAGCGGCAGGAAGTTCCGTTTATTTATCGAGCATCGCCACCGGTGGTAATGCAGTTTTTGCTGGGGGCGGTCTTATGCTCTTACCGGGTGATTCGAGTAATTTATCGTTTACGGTGTCAAGCGCGGGTGGCACGATTATCTCCCCGACTTCAGGTAGCGCGACTTTGTCAGGAGTCTTCTCTGGTGCGGGTGGGTTGACATTCAACGGGACGGGGACGACCATCTTCACGGGCGCGAACACGTATAGTGGTGGCACCACAGTGACTTCGGGAACTCTCTCTGTATCCGGGTCGTCACCCACAGGCACAGGGGATGTGTTCGTAGCGTCTGCTGGTACCTTGATGGGCACGGGCACGATTGCAGGCAATCTGAGCGTCGGGGGTGTACTCAAACCCGGTAACTCGCCAGGCTATCTCGTCGCCTCGAGAGATGTGTGGATGAACACGGGCTCGACATATCAACAAGATATCGCAGGATTGACTCAAGCGAGCAGCACAACACCAGTGGGTGCCACAGGCTACTACTCGCTGTTGAGTGTTGGTGGGCAGTTCACAATCAATTCCGGTACGACCTTAACCCCGCGCTTATCCAATTTGTTTAACGCAAGCGAGTCTGGCTACGGCAGTGCGATCTACGTCCCAGCACTGGGCGATCGCTTCCGCATGGTGACGGCCACGGGCGGCATCTCGGGTCGCTTTAGCACACTGACGCAGCCAGCCGAGCTAGCCACCGGGACACAGTTCATCGCGTTCTATAACGTCAACAGTAGCAATAGCCTTGATCTAGCGGTGACGCCGACTTCCTACGGTTCTGCGTTGTCATCAAGCACTACGAACGCCAAGGAAGTGGCGAATGTCTTGGATCAGCTCTTGGGCGTTAACAAGACCGGTACTGCTACGGCCGCACAAGACTCGTTGCTCTATGCCGTTGCCGGTCAAACTGCAGCAGGCCTTCCAGGCTATGCACAATCCCTCTCGGGTGAGATTCATGCTGCCTCAGCAGCCACGCTTCCACAGACAACCCAACGCGTGCAGCAAGCAGTGCTGGGACGCCTGGGTGACTTCCCGATGGCGCCGAATCAGCTCAATGGCGGTGCTGGAGTTGCCAATGTAGCCACTCCCTTATCGTCAGGCGCCATCACAGGTAACAACCCTTCAGGGTTGCCTACTGCCAATATGAGTTCAAACCC
>CAIYWO010000114.1 GCA_903929925.1 uncultured beta proteobacterium
CCGTGCCGTAGCGCTTGACGACATTCTGAAACGAGATAGCTGCCATCTCAATATTCGCTTTTTATACAGATCATTTTTCGGAATCTACCAAGCCCTTCACAAACCACTTCTGCATCAAGATCACCACAAGAGCAGGAGGCAACATGGCCAACATCGCTGTTGCCATCACCACATTCCACTCAGTGTAAGCATCCCCCGAGATCAAACGCCGAATACCCAGCACGACTGGATACATGTCTTCTTTCGTGGTCACCAACAACGGCCAGAGGTATTGATTCCATCCATAGATAAACTGGATGACAAACAAGGCGGCAATACTCGTGCGCGATAGCGGCAGGAGAATGTCCCAAAAAAACCGCATCGGCCCCGCGCCATCCATGCGAGCTGCCTCGACCAACTCATCGGGTACAGTCAAAAAGAACTGACGGAACAAAAAAGTCGCAGTCGCGGATGCAATCAAAGGAATTGTCAGTCCCGCATAGGAGTTAAGCATGCCGAGACTTGCAACCACACCGTATGTTGGACCGATACGCACCTCGACCGGCAACATCAGTGTGATGAAGATCATCCAAAAAATCAGGCCACGCAATGGGAACCGAAAATACACGATCGCAAAAGCCGACAAAATCGAGATTGCAATTTTTCCGAAACTGATAAGGAGTGCGGTGACCAGACTCACCCACATCATCGGCCAAGCCGGGTTGATGCGACCACCCGCTTCAGTTTCGCCGCCGAAGAGCGCCAAGCGGTAAGTCTCCACCGCGTGATCGCCTGGTAGCAGCGACATCGGCGTGTTCTGCATGATCTGAGCTGTTGTCTGCGTCGATGCAACAATCGTGACATACACAGGGAATGCCACAATCAGCACACCGAGTATCAACACGAGATGCGATAGAACCGTCAGACCGGGTCGGCGTTCGATCATACTCATCAGTACTGCACCTTACGCTCGATAAAGCGGAATTGCACAATTGTTAGACACACCACAATCGCCATCAAAATCACAGACTGGGCGGCCGAGCTTCCCATGTCCATCGCTTTGAAACCGTCGTAGTAAACCTTGTATACGAGAATAGCTGTCGACTTGCCAGGACCGCCGTGCGTCGTTGCATCGATAATCGCAAAGGTATCAAAGAAGGCATACACGACGTTGATGACCAACAAGAAAAAGGTCGTGGGAGACAGCAAAGGGAAGACGATTGTCCGAAAACGATGCCAGGGAGTCGCACCATCGATTGCAGCGGCTTCAATCAAGGAGCGGGGAATCGACTGCAACCCAGCCAGAAAAAATAAAAAATTATAGGAAATCTGCTTCCACACGGCGGCGACAACAATCAAGGTCATTGCATCGCGACCGTCGAGCATGTGGTTCCAATCCACCCCAAACCAATGCAATGCATACGCCACCACACCCATGGGGGACGCGAAAATAAACACCCACAAGACACCTGCCACAGCGGGCGCGACTGCATACGGCCAGATAAGCAAGGTTTTGTAGATATTGGCCGCACGCAACACCCGATCGGCCATGACCGCTAGCAATAAAGCGAGGCTCAGCCCAACAACAGCCACCAGCAGTGAAAATATTGCGGTCGTTTGAAACGACTCAAGGTACAACGGATCGTTAAAGAGCCTGGAAAAGTTCTGCCAACCCACGAATTGGCGCGACATACCAAAAGCATCCTCTTCGAGAACACTTTGATACAAGGCTTGGCCAGCAGGCCAAAAGAAGAAAACCAGGACGATCGCCATTTGTGGAGCAATAAGCAGCCACGGCAACCAAATAGACTTAAAGCGAACTTTCTTTTCCATCAGCTTTTAGAGAAAACACGATGGGCATCTTTCAACACCCACCGCGCTTTATCGTCGCTTTAGCGACTGTTCGCCTTTTCAAAACGCTCGAGCAATTCATTACCACGCTTCACGATTGAATCCAAAGCGTCCTTCGCGGCTTTCTTGCCAGCCCAGACCTGCTCGAGTTCTTCATCGATGATGGTACGGATCTGCACATGATTACCGAGACGAATCCCTCTGGAATTGTCTGTTGTCTTTCGAATCATTTGCGTAACTGAAACATCTGTACCCGGATTCTGTTTGTAGAAACCCGATTTCTCTGTCAGCTCAAACGAAGCAATCGTCAGCGGTAAGTAGCCCGTGCGCTGATGGCTCTTTGCAGCTTCCTCTGGGCGGGACAAGAACTCAAAGAACTGGGCAACACCTTTGTATTCATCTGGCTTGCGTCCAGCCATTACCCAGAGGCTCGCGCCACCAATGACCGTGTTTTGTGGAGCACCCTTCACGTCCGCGTAATACGGCAAGGTCGACGTCCCAAAGGCAAACTTGGCGTTACGCTTCAAATTGCCGTAAAGCGCCGAAGAACCAGTCGTCATCGCGCATTCGCCCGATACAAACACTGGATCGGCCGCATTGGCGCGACCTTTATATACGAACAAGCCATCTTTCGCCATGTCCGACAAGTTCTGGATGTGGCGTACCTGCAAAGGCTCATTCACCTTCAAACGCGCATTGGTGCCTTTCATGCCGTTACCTTGCGTGGCGAACTCGGTGTTGTGCCATGCACTAAAGCTCTCGAGTTGCGTCCAGCTGATCCAGCTCGTTGTGTAAGGGCACTTATGACCGGAAGCCTTAAGCTTTTTGGCTGCTTCGACGACTTCAGGCCAGGTGACTGGTGGCTTTTCAGGATCTAAGCCTGCCGCTTTGAAGGCATCTTTGTTGTACCAAAGCACAGTCGTCGAGCTATTGAAGGGGAAACTCAACATTTGGCCGTTTGGAGCGGTGTAGTAGCCAGCAACCGCAGGCACGTAGGCCGCCGGATCAAACTTCACACCAGCCTTACTCATCACATCAGCCACAGGCACGATGGCGCCCTTGCTGGCCATCATCGTCGCAGTACCGACCTCAAACACCTGAAGAACATGGGGTGCGTTACCCGCACGAAAGGCCGCAACAGCGGCAGTCATCGCTTCGTCGTAGGTGCCTTTAAATACTGGCACAACCTTGTAGTCCTTCTGGCTTGCGTTGAAATCCTTGGCGAGGTCGTTGACCCACTCACCCAGCGCGCCACTCATTGCATGCCACCATTGGATCTCCGTTTGTGCCTGGGCAGGCAGAGCTGTCAGAGCGCCAAACGTTAAAGCGGCTGTCGCCGCGGCAAGTTTCAGTTTCATACGATCTCCTTGGATTGCGGACTCAGCCACGCATTGTCGAACGTTAAATTTGAGGGTACTGTCTAGACTGTAACTTCAAATAATGACGGTTTTATTCATATTCTTGACATGTGTTTGTAACACTTACCAGCCCAAGTTTGAATTAGGGTCTGCCCTGCTACAAGCCTCTGCCACCTTTTCCCGTTTTAGGCCTAACCGACCATGCAATACATTCTGGCTCTCGACCAAGGCACCACCAGTTCGCGGGCGATATTATTTGACGCCCAAGGGCGCAGCGTAAAGACCGCTCAAAAAGAATTTCGCCAGATTTTCCCGCAACCGGCTTGGGTTGAACATGACGCCAACGATATTTGGAACACTCAACGCGAAGTCATTGAGCGGGTAGTTGGATTAAACGACACCGCCGTACTGGTCAACCAGATTGCCGCAATTGCGATCACCAATCAGCGCGAAACTACAGTTCTGTGGGATCGTCGCACGGGCGAACCCGTCGCCAACGCAATTGTTTGGCAAGATCGCCGCACGGCTGATACGTGTGACAGGATGCGCGAGCAAGGTTACACACAGTTATTGCAGGAAAAAACAGGGCTCGTTCTGGATGCCTATTTTTCGGCCACCAAATTAGCTTGGCTACTTGAGCACACACCGGGCGCACGCGCGCAGGCAGAGCGCGGTGAACTCGCCTTCGGCACGATCGACACCTGGTTGCTTTGGAAACTCACAGGCGGCAGGGTCCATGCGACCGACCCAAGCAATGCCTCACGCACCCTGCTATTTAACTTGCACACGCTGCAATGGGATGATGAGCTACTCAAGCTGTTCAATATTCCCCGCGCCTTGCTACCCGAGGTGCGCCCAAGCGTCGGACATTTTGGTGAATCAGATCCCTCGCTCTTTGGTCGTGCCATCCCGATCACTGCCATGATTGGTGACCAACAAGCAGCCACCTTTGGTCAGGCCTGTTTCTCCGCGGGGATGGCAAAGAACACCTATGGCACCGGCTGTTTCATGCTTTTGAATACGGGCAGTACGCCTGTTGCGAGCGCAAACCGGTTACTCACGACGGTTGGTTGGCAGCGCACAATCAACGCACAACAGGCACCAGAAATAGCCTACTGCCTCGAAGCGTCGGTCTTTATGGGGGGCGCGACGATTCAGTGGTTACGCGACGGCCTCAACATCATCGACTCTGCGTCTCAGGTCGAAGGTCTCGCACAAAGCGTACCGGATGTCGGGGATACCTATCTCGTCCCCGCCTTTACAGGGCTTGGGGCGCCGCACTGGGATGGACACGCACGCGGCACGCTAGTTGGGATGACACGCGGGACAACCAAAGCACACATCGCCCGTGCGGCACTTGAAGCCATTGCGCTGCAAGTCGCGGACGTCTTTGCAGCCATGCAAAAAGACTCTGGCATCACGCTAGCGGAGTTACGTGTCGACGGTGGGGCCTGCAAAAACAACCTGCTCATGCAAATTCAGGCTGATTTCTTGGGCATCCCGGTTGTGCGTCCGGCGATCACGGAAACCACGGCCTTAGGCGCAGCCTACCTCGCCGGACTTGCAAGCGGCTTTTGGTCAAGCACAGACCAGATCGCATCCCAATGGATGATAGACCAGCGCTTTGAGCCAAGTCTGTCCGAAAGCGCACGTCAGGCGAAGCTGGCCCGATGGCATCAAGCGGTCGAACGGGCAAAAGGCTGGGCACAGGACTAAACTAGGGCGTCACTGCAAAAAAAAGACCACAACATGCGCCAGCAAAGTAAGCCACTTGACGCGACCCGTGCAAGCCTACTGCCTCGTCTCGAAAAGAATACGCCCTACGATCTAGCGATTATTGGTGGTGGCGCAACCGGTCTCGGTCTCGCGCTGGATGCCGCATCCCGTGGCTACTCTGTGGTCGTCATTGAAGCGACTGACTTCGCTCAAGGGACATCGTCACGCTCAACCAAACTTGTACATGGCGGCGTGCGATACCTGGCACAGGGTAATGTCTCGCTGGTGTACGAAGCCTTGCACGAACGCACAACGCTCTTACATAATGCACCACACCTCGCGCAGCCGCTCGCTTTTGTGATGCCTTGCTACAAGTTTTGGGAACAGCCGTTTTATGGTGCAGGCCTTATTTTGTACGATGCGCTTGCGGGTCGCCGCAGTCTTGGGCGCACACGTTTTATGGGTATGGCACACACATTGCAAGACCTCCCCAACTTAAATACACATGAGCTAAAGGGCTCTGTTAAGTACTGGGATGGGCAGTTTGATGATGCGCGACTCGCACTCGCACTCGGACGAACGGCCGCCCAACACGGCGCACTCCTGCTGAACTATTGCGAAGCTGTCACGCTTACTCACACCGATGGCCGTGTTTCAGGCCTCGTGATCCGTGACACCGAGACAAACGAACAACACAGCATTCGTGCACACTGCGTTGTAAACGCTACCGGCGTATGGGTCGATGCCCTGCGCGATTTAGACGCAAAAGCAAGCCATGCCTCTCATTCAAACATTGTCGCACCGAGTCAGGGCGTGCATATTGTTGTCGATCGCGAATTTCTGCCGGGAGATCATGCACTCATCGTCCCACGCACGGCCGATGGTCGCGTGTTGTTTGCAGTGCCATGGCTTGGCAAAGTGATTATCGGTACAACGGATACGCCACGTCACGATTTAAGTCGAGAGCCGACTCCCTTTAAGGAAGAACTGGAATTTATTTTGCGCGAGTCGGCGCGTTACCTGAAACGTCCCCCGCAACGTGCGGACATCAAGAGCATCTGGGTCGGGTTGAGGCCTCTAGTCAAACCACCAGAGGATGACAGCGGCAATACCAAGAAGATTAGCCGCGAACACACCGTATTGATCAGCAAAAGCAAACTCGTCACGGTCACCGGTGGAAAGTGGACAACCTACCGCGCAATGGCAGAAGATGTCTTGGCACAATGTACGAAGGCTTCTTTACTACCCCAACGCTCAAGCTGCCAGACGGAAGATCTTCAACTGGTCGGTGCGCAATCCGGTCTGGCTGTGGCTCACCCAATGAACGCAGCGCCTAGCGTTGCCGCCTACGGAGACGAGGCGGTCTATGTTGAAAGCTTACCCGGCGCACAACGGGTACTGGGCGGCGGACTTACCGAGGCCATGGTTCGGTTTGCAGTACGGCATGAATACGCGCGTACCGTAGAAGATGTTCTAGCCCGCCGTTCTCGCCTACTCTTTTTAGACGCCGCGCTGGCCTCGTCACTCGCCGACGAGGTAGGTCTGATCGTGTCAGAGGAAACAGGACGCGACGCAGGCGTGGCTGCGTTTAAAGCACTTGCACAGCACTATCTCACGCTACCCGACGCTTAGCTTGCGCGCGCGTCCTCGAGAATCATCTCAGCGCCCTTCTCTGCCACCATCATCACAGGTCCCTGCGTATTGCCAGAAACCATCGCTGGCATCACGGAGGCATCGACCACTCTGAGCCCGCTTAAGCCCTTAAAGCGCAGCCGCACATCGACAACAGCATTCGGATCTGTTCCCATTCGACATGTCGCAACGGGGTGATAAATGGTTTGGCCGGTTTCACGTGCAAAGTCTAGCCACTGCGCATCGGTCTGGACCGAATCACCTGGATTCATTTCGAAATCAATGTAAGACTTCAGCGCATCCCGACCCATAATCCGTCGTGCGATACGCATCCCATCAATGAGTGACTGCTGATCTGCAAGATCAGCAAGAAAATTCGGACGGATTGAAGGCCCAATCATTGGATCAGCCGATTTGATGTGGATGCTGCCCTGCGACGTTGGACGAATACCCGACACACCCATCGTCATGCCCGGTGCACTATCAAGCTTACGAATCGCAGCGTTTGCATAGCTGGCATGCATAAAGAAATATTGCACATCAGGTGTCGCGAACTCTGGGCGCGTTTTGACAAAGCCTCGGACTAAACCCGTTCCCAAGGTCAGTATCCCTTTGCGCTGTAAAAAGTACTGCAGGGCGGCAATACCGACACGCCAGCCTTGCGCAAGTTCATTCAGCGTTTGGGTATTTTTGACACGCCAATTCATGCGTGTCGCAAAGTGATCGATGTAGTTTTCACCCACACGCGGTGCGGCATGCAAACAGGGGATACCAAATTTCTGCAAGAGCGCGGGGTTGCCGATTCCGGATAGCTCAAGGATTTGTGGCGTTTGCACGGCACCAGCCGCCATGATGACCTCTCGCTTTGCGGCCACCTCGTGCATGCCATCAGCTTGCAAGTACGCAACTCCGCTGCAACGCCCGTTCGTGAGCAACACTTTAGTGACGTGCGCACCGGTCCGTACAGTCAGATTTTTTCGGCCACGCGCGGGCTGCAGATAACCATCCGCAGCGCTCCAGCGCTGCCCATTTTTTTGTGCCACCTGATAGTAACCAAAGCCGTCTTGATCCACACCGTTGTAATCATCAGTCAGTTTTTGACCGTCCTGTGCTGCCGCCTGTAACACGGCGTCAGCGATAGGATATCGTTCGCTCACATGGTGAATATGCATCGGACCTGCCTTGCCGCGATGCGCACCACCTGGCATATAGGTTTCAATTTTCTTAAAGATCGGCATGACGTCTTTTGCAGACCACCCTTGCGCACCCAGCTGCGCCCAGTGGTCATAGTCCTCGGGCTGTCCGTGTACGTAAATCATGCCGTTGATCAAACTTGAACCACCCAAACCTTTGCCACGCGGGATCGCAATGGTACGTCCTCGGACGTTGTCCTCAGGCTCGGTCTCGAAGCGCCAGTTATAGGTTGGATCATTCAGCAACTTCGTGAAGCCCGCAGGAATATTCACCCACATACTCTTAGGCTCACCACCCGCCTCAAGCATCAACACCGAATACTTCCCGCACGCCGTCAACCGATTGGCGAGCACACACGCAGCGGTGCCGCCACCTACGATCACATAGTCAAACGTTTCCATTATTTTGCGACTCCCATAAAGTCCGCCATCATTTCAATCTGGCACTCAAGCATCGGAAGACCATACTGTGTGCGACAACCCTTCGCTTGCGCCTGCTCAAGCAAGGGAGTCAACTTAGGCGTCATGATGATTTCTGCAACAGCCTGCGTCGCGTTCAAACGCGACGCATTCAGTGGCAACGGATCTGCCGCTCGCATGCCTAAAGACGTTGCATTCACCACCAGATCAAACCCTACCGGATCTTCAGAACCCAGGCCCGTCTCAACTCCTGGATATAAGCTCTTGATGCCTTGAAGAATCTGCTGAGCGGCTGCTTGTGTCCGGTTATGAATTGACAATTTGCGAATGCCCGCCTGCGCGAGCGCAAACGCAATGGCCCGAGCTGCTCCGCCCGCGCCACACAGAAGTACCGTCAACCCCTCTGGTTTAAAGCCGCTTTGACGCAATCCTTCAACAAAACCTTTCCCGTCGAGGATGTCACCGGCAAGCGTGCCATCTGACTCGCGTCGCACAATATTGACCGCACCGACCGCGCGAGCCTCTGGCGTCACCACATCACAGAGTTCCACCATACTCGTCTTGTGTGGGACCGTAACCACCATCCCACCAAAATTCTTCATACTGCGTATGGCCTGGACGAGATCGGCGAGTCCGGCCGGTGGTACATGCATCGGCACGAGCACACCATCGGTTCCGCGGCGCTCAAAGACCTTTCGCATCGTTTGCGGGGTCTTTACCTGTGCGACGGGGTCCGCCACAATCCCGTAGAGTCGCGTATTACCGGTAATTTCGATCATAATGTCTCACTATCTACGTCTCGTTCGTGTTTTTAGCAGTGTACCCATGAACCGATTCAAACAACTGTTGGGCATTCTAGGCTTAATGCTATGCCCCCTTCTTTTGTGGGCGGCTCCCGTGCAGCACCATTCCTTCAAAACATCGGATGGGGTACGCCTCCATTATCTGGAAGCCGGGACCGGCCCGCAAACGATTGTCTTCATCCCCGGCTGGTTGATGCCTGCGGCGGTCTTTGAGCAACAACTGCTTGGCCTGTCGAATCAATATCGGGTCTTAGCGCTAGACCCACGGTCGCAAGGCCTCTCAGACCTCACCAAGCTCTCGCACGCACCGGCGCGCCGCATCAAAGATATGGACGAGTTTTTAAAGTTCGCAAAGGTAAAAGACTATGTCTTAGCTGGATGGTCGCTTGCGGTCCTTGAGTCGCTCGACTACGTCGCAAATTATGCACCCAAGGACCTTCGAGGATTGATCTTGATCGACAACTCTGTCGGTGAAGGTCGCCCTCCGGCTGGACGTAAATCTAATTTCCAGCAAACGATGAATGACCCTAAAAAGCGCGAACAGTACATGCGCACGTTTAGTCAGGATATTTATCGCACGACACCACCGCCACTGA
>CAIYWO010000115.1 GCA_903929925.1 uncultured beta proteobacterium
GATCGTCAACCACACGAAAAATCTAAAGTTATTCTTTATCGAAGAGTTCATTATTTGATTGCCCCTTTTGAATGCGATGTACGCAAACTGATTGGTAGCATCCTAACAAAGATTGCCCATCGAAATAACGACAAATAGCGACATGAAGCCCCAGTCTGCATGCTGTAGGTCATTTGACGGCAACTTTCTTGTTAATTTTGCAGATGCTACGAAAAGTCACGCAGTCGTGCGTCTAGTGACAAACAAGGCTAAGTCGAGGACGCGCTACCTGAAAACACAGCAATCCCATCCGCAGCCTTAACGCCCTGCCCGCGCTCGAGTACAAACAGCGGGTTGATCTCGGCTTCCACTAGTTTCTCACCCAGCAGGGCAACCATCTCCGAGAACGCCACAATCGCAGCGACCAGCGCATCCACATCGGCGGGTGCGCGGCCGCGGTAGCCGTCTAGCAAAGGCCAGGTTTTTAACTCCATCGCCATGTCGCGTGCGGTCTCGGGTGTCAGCCCACCAGTCACGGGCAGTAGGCGCATCGTCGTGTCTTTGAGCAACTCTGCGGTCACGCCACCCATGCCCAGCAAAATAGCTGTGCCGAGTGGATCGCGGTTCATTCCCAAGATGAGCTCTGTGCCACCGGACACCATCTCTTGGACGAGGAAGTTGTTGGGGGTAATGCCTGCCTTTGCTTTGACGGTGGTGCGCATTTGTTCAAGGCGTGCACCGATCTGTTCAGCGTTCAGGTTGACGGCCACGCCACCCATGTCAGACTTGTGCAGAATCTCTGACGAGAGAATTTTTAGGACGACGCGATTACCTAGCTTGGTCGCCGCTTGTGCAGCCTGCTCGGCATTGGTGACCACGATTTCGTTGGCGCAAGAAATCCCGAACTTCGCAAACAACTGTTTTGCTTGTGCCTCGTCGAGCGCACCCGCTGGGATCTTATCTAGCTGCACGGTGTTCTTGGCTGTTGCGGTCTGGGGCTGGGCTTTCCACTGCGCTGCATGCAGCATCGCACCTAGCGCGGCGCTACAGCTCTCCGGCGCTGAAAACGCGGGGACACCACCTTGCGTGAGCAAAGCGCCGATCTTTGGCGCATGGGGGCTGATATAGGCCAGCACAGGTTTATCTGTTGAGCCTAAACAGCTATTGATCGCGTTGGACATCAGCTCTGGCATCGCCAAGGCGGACGCACCGACAATCACCACCAAGGCATCATAGGTTTCACTACGCAGCAGCGAGCTAATCGCACCTTTCAAGAGATCCGGCTTCAACCCAGCCAAGGTCACATCAATGGGGTTGCGATCCAAAGCGGCGTGATCACCGTCTTGGAGTGCACGTAGCTCAGCACCGGTGACGGCGTCTGGCGCAGGTGTTGCAAACCCTGAGACACCCAAGGCGTCGGACACGAGGGTTCCGGCCCCACCAGTCGAAGTCAGAATCGCCACGCGATTACCGCGTAAAGTGCGACCGGTTGCCAACGCCGCAGGGATATCGAGCAAGGAATCAAAATCCTCAGCACGGATGATGCCGACTTGTTGGAATAGCGCGTCGTACATCTTATCTGCACCGGCTAGGGCTCCGGTATGCGATACGGCAGCTTTAGCGCCGGCTTCAGAACGACCAACTTTAAACGCAACAATGGGCTTACCGGCTGCCGCAGCACGTATGGCGGCTTGACGGAATTTCTCGGTATTTCTGACGGACTCTACATACAGGGCGATGACTTTGGTTGCCTCGTCATCAATCAACCACTCGATAAAATCTGCGAGCTCAAGATCCACTTCATTGCTGGTCGAGATCAGTTTAGACAAGCCAATCCCACGTGCAGCGGCACGAGACAACAGCGAACCCAGAATCCCACCGCTTTGTGACACCACACTGACCGCACCCGACGGAAAATGATCCATCTCTAGGGCGCCCGAGGCAGACAGCACGATGCCATCGGTGATATTGACCAGACCAATGGTGTTGGGGCCAAGAATGCGCATCGTGCCCGCGGCGTCTCTAAGCTCGGCCTGGCGACGCTTGCCCTCTTCCCCTACTTCGCCATAGCCGCTGGCGAGCAC
>CAIYWO010000116.1 GCA_903929925.1 uncultured beta proteobacterium
GAGTTGGCAAGTTGCGCTTTGATCTCGGCGTCGTCAATGATGCGTCCTTGCTCAAGGTCGATCAAGAACATCTTGCCAGGCTGCAGGCGCCATTTTTTGACGATGCGGTTCTCGGGGATTGGCAGTGTGCCAGCCTCAGACGCCATGATGACCATGTCGTCATCAGTGATGAGATAACGTGCAGGACGCAGTCCGTTACGGTCGAGCGTTGCACCGATTTGACGTCCATCAGTAAAGGCGACGGCCGCTGGACCGTCCCAAGGCTCCATCATCGCAGCGTGGTATTCGTAAAACGCGCGGCGACTTGGGTCCATGTGCGTATGTTGTTCCCAAGCTTCTGGGATCATCATCATCATTGCGTGTGCAAGCGAGTAGCCAGACATGACCAGAAGTTCGAGACAGTTGTCGAACGTTGCCGTGTCGGATTGGCCTTCGTACACAATCGGATAAAGTTTTTTGAGGTCATCGCCTAGAACGGCGGACTGCATCATGCCTTCGCGTGCACGCAGCCAATTGAAGTTGCCTTTGACGGTATTGATCTCGCCGTTGTGCGCAATCATGCGATAAGGGTGCGCGAGAGGCCACGCAGGGAAGGTGTTGGTCGAGAAGCGCTGGTGCACGAGCGCCACGGCAGACACCGTGAGCGGGTCTGCGAGGTCTCGGTAGTAACGGCCTACCTGATCAGCAAGCAGCAAACCTTTGTAAACAATCGTGCGAACTGAGGCTGAAGGAACGAAATATTCTTTGCCGTGCGCCAGACCCATGGCTTGAATGGCATGGCTTGCGGTTTTGCGAATAACGTAAAGCTTGCGCTCTAGAGCGTCGGGAACCATCACATCGGCACCACGGCCGATAAACAGTTGGCGAATGACGGGCTCGCAGGCACGTACCGTGGGTGACATCGGCATGTCTGTGTCCACGGGGACATCTCGCCATCCCAATACGACCTGGCCTTCCGCGCGCACGGAGCGCTCAAGTTCTTGCTCGCATGCCAAGCGGGACGCGATTTCCTTTGGCAGGAACACCATCGCTACGCCGTACTCACCAGGAGCAGGTAGGGTGATGTTTTTCTTGGCGAGGTCTTGCCGATAAAACGCATCAGGAATTTGAATCAAGATGCCGGCGCCGTCGCCCATTAGTTTGTCGGCACCCACGGCACCCCGGTGATCCAGGTTTTCAAGGATTTTTAGCCCCTGCTCAACGATGGCGTGTGTCTTCTTACCTTTTATGTGTGCGACAAAACCTACGCCACAGGCGTCATGTTCGTTTGCAGGTGAGTACAAACCCTGCGCGACGGGAAGCCCGGTCTGTGGGGCTGTCGCTGCGCGTGTCGTCGTGGCAGGATGAAAGTTCAAAGGAAAGGTCGACATAAAAAGCTCCGTGGGCTTGTGCCATGTTGCAGTGCGAGGGCGAAACAATACGCCTGCTTTTGTCGCAGCGCAAGAAAATTAATTGGGGTGCGTCCCCAATTAACAGTAAGGCCAACTTACAGGCATTAAATTAGGGACGCACCACCGTTTCGGGCACTAACCCAGTGCCAACGATGACTTTTTTGGGACGACCACGGCGCTCGGGGTGAACGCGGCGATTGGCGAGTTTGGCGAGCTCGGTCAGGAAAACGTCATCGCCCAACCCCCATTGACCCCGCAAGCAGGCCTCAAGCTTTGCATCTTGCGAAGACGCGTTTCCCTCTTGCAAGAGCTTGCGATAGATCGCCTGTCGATCAAAGGGCGTGTTGCCACAACTCCAGTAGTCGGTGTGCGGATGCAGGCCAACTGCAGAGGCGCCAAGGCTGCCCGTATGCGCGCCGGCCGAGGACCAGCGCCATGTCTCTGCGTCAGGAACCAGACCCTCGCGCACCGGCTGACGTTCTAGCCATATCAAGCAGGGAAGTAGCCAGCGTTGTGGTTGTGGAATGGTGGAATGAAAACGCCCGTCGAACACCCCGCCCGCCTGTAGTCGGCTCGCCAGATGACGCCCGACCTGCTGGAACCCTCGGGCCAGGCTGGTCGAATCCCCAGGGGTGGCAAGCAGAGTCAAGCCACTATGGGTCACCACCCAGCCATGCAGCAACGTGTCTGTGTCGGCGAGAGCTAATCTGAGCCAGCGCCCGATATCTGCGAATTGGCGCTCTAGCAACTGGCGTACAACGGCGTCGTTATTGTGTGTGAACTGGGCTTGGGCAAGTTGCGCAAAACCCTCGGCATAGAGTCGGGGAAGCCTAGCCATTTTGCTGGGTCAAAGCCCTGACTCAGGGCTTTCTGAGTTTGTAGAAAAGATTGGGCTCACTGACGATATAAATATTGCCCTCATCGTCGGTTGCGATGCCCTCAGGGCGGGGCAGTGGCTTACTGCCCTTGGCAGAAAGTGAGAGCATGCCTTTGCCGTCACCACTGTCGCCGTCGAGTTGGATAATGAGCTGTGACTCTTCGCTTAGCAAGTAGACGCGACCGGTGGCGGGATCTACTTCTACAGAAGAGAGATCGGTGGCGAACGGGACGTCATTGAGCCAATGACTAATGTTCTCAATCCTAAGGCCACGGGAGTCTGCGGATTGCAGACTGCTCAAGCCGCTAATGCGATATAGGGCCCGTGGGCTGTGCTCTTTGGATAGGTATAGTCGATCGCGCTTAAGGTCATAGCCCAAGCCATTGAAGCCATAATTTGCGTCTTCCCCTTCTGTAAAACGCAACACAAGTGCAAAAGCACGGGTGACATCCAGGACTTGCGGCGTCGGCGGTACCTCCGTGATGACCACGCGGTTACGGCGCCCGTTTACTAGAGCAACCTTGTTCCCGCCGAGCCATGCCACGCCGTCAATGTCCGACATCCCCTTAACGGGGTAGGTGGCCAAGATTTGGCCTTCGGTCGAAAGGGCAATTAGCGTTGTTGGCTTGTTGACGACGGTCCAAAGGCGTTTTTGGATCGCGTCATAAGAAAGACCGGAAAACTTGCCGCCCCCTTGTGTATCGATCACTTTGGGTTCTGACGGCCCAGCATAACCTGTGAGGGTATTGCCCCCAGCCTCGGCAATTTTTTTCTCCCAGGCCGCCTGCTTGGCTGCCAAGCCTGAAATCCAGCGGTAAGCAACTTGCTCGGCGTGGTAATAGCGCACGCCGATGTACGTCGCCCAGCCTACGCCGATGACGAGTAGACAAGCGAGCAGGATCTTTGAGAGAAATTTGACTAAATCGGACATGCCTAAATCCAGGGACGGACGTTGCGACTGCGGTATGAGGCAGTCTTGCGTCCAGAGCAGGGTGAGATTAACACCCTCGCAAGAATTGCGGAACTTTTGCGTAGATGAGCCGTCTTATTAGCACTCGCTAGCTCAGAGTGCTAAACTGGCACCGAAAGCTCCGAGGTTAGGAGTCGAATGAATGACAACGAGTTCTACCGCTTTGACACTGCAGCCCTCACAACTTGCGATGGCCATCTCGAATCCCGGCGCGCTAGGGACGATCGATGCCTATATTTCGACGGTCAACCGACTGCCGATGCTCACTGCTGAGCAAGAGAGCGTGCTTGCGCGCCGCCTGCGCGACGAGCAGGATATCGCTGCAGCGCGTGAATTGGTATTGTCGCACTTACGTCTGGTCGTTTCGGTCGCGCGTCAATACCTCGGATACGGCTTGCCACACGCAGACCTGATCCAAGAGGGTAATGTCGGCTTGATGAAGGCAGTTAAGCGCTTTGACCCAGAGCGCGGTGTACGCCTCGTATCTTTTGCGGTGCACTGGATCAAAGCCGAAATTCACGAATACATCGTGCGCAACTGGCGCATGGTTAAGGTCGCCACAACCAAGGCGCAACGTAAGCTTTTCTTTAATTTGCGTAGCATGCGCCCTGATGGACAAACGCTAGATACAGCGCAAGTCGATGAAATTGCAGCAAATTTAAACGTTCGCCGCGAAGACGTGCGCGAGATGGAAGTCCGTTTGTCGGGCCGCGAAATTTCACTTGAAAACCAGAACGATGACGACGATGCGTACGCACCGATCGCATATCTGTCAGACAACGGACATGCTGACCCGACCCAAGTGTTGGATCGCCGCGACGAAGACGTCATGCACGGTTCGGGTCTCGATAAAGCACTTGAGCAGCTCGATGCGCGCTCACAGCGCATTGTCCGGGCACGCTGGTTGCAAGACGATGGTGGCGCGACTTTGCACGATTTGTCAGCCGAGTTTGGCGTATCGGCTGAGCGGATCCGCCAGATCGAAGTGGCCGCCATGAAAAAAATGCGGACGTCGCTGAGCGCTTGATCTTAAGTGGCGCGGCGCCACAGGTCCTCAGTCAACACGATTGAGGCCTCAAGGGTAAAGTCTCCTGCAAGTAACATTTCATAAATCTTTGCCGGGGTGAAGCAGTCAATCTCCATGACTTCACCATCCCGGTTTTTTGGCTTTACGCCGTCTGTGAGTACACACTCACAGGTCAGAACCTCTTCGCATTGGTACCCTTCAGGGATCTGTCGCTGCATGCGGGTAATCGTGCGCAAGGGCGAGCGATGTTGAATGTCTGCGGGGTCTAGTCCGGCCTCTTCGTTGGACTCGCGTTCGAGCGCTAAGTCAGCCGGCTCGCCCGCGCTCACTAACCCGCCGACCAGCGTGTCCCACATGCCCGGGTCTGTTGCCTTGGTTAGAGAGCGACGCGCGACCCAGAGCTTGCCATCTTGTGACCATCCGCTTAGGTGGACGGCGCGCGTGATGAGCCCGAGGGGGCGCATCACGCCCCGCTCAATTGCCGCGATCGGGCTACTTTCAGGCCTGTCGGGCAGCACGTCTAGTAATTCATTACGCCAACCGGGCGTTTTCCCTGCTTGCCGTAAGGCGTTCGCGATTTCGGCCAGCAGCTCATTAAGCGCTTGCCCCGAGCAAAGGTTGCGGCCGAAGTCGGCGCGGCTACTCGTTACCTCAACACCAGGGAGGCCGGCAACAGTGGCAACTGCCCCCGGAAACAGCGTGCCGCAGGGTTCTCCGGCAATAAATAACGGGATAGAGCCTGCGTGTGGTGCCTGCGAAGCGCGTTGCAGCAGCGCCTGTAACAAGCGGTAGAGATCGGCTTTTGGGGGAAAACTGTTGGACTGTTGCATCGAGATCTGTCACCAAGTGGGGTCAAACGATTGTAGTGCAGCACTCTAGACGAGCCTCCGCTATAATCCCACCCGTTTCCATACGATACGCGGGCTCATACGTGTGCGGCATTGCCGTGACTTGAGTCCTCTAATAATTCTTGCGCAGTATCTGTTGGGGTCCGTAAGTGCCCCTGAGCAGATAAGCGCGATGTGTTTCGAGGTAAGCATGAAGAAGTTGAGAGGGTTACTGGGTGCCTGTGCCATGTTCTGGATTGGCGCGGTCAGTGCACAAGTGAAAGACATGCCGGGTGGCCCGCGCGTCAATCAGCTCAATCTCCCCGAGGGAGTTAACCAAATAGCGCGTGATGTAGCGTGGCTACACTGGTTCATGCTCATCGTCTGCATGGTGATTTTTGTTGCCGTCTTTGGTGTGATGTTCTATTCGATCTGGGCGCACCGTAAGTCGAAAGGCCACAAGCCTGCGACCTTCCATGAGCACATGGGTGTTGAGGTGGCCTGGACAGTCATACCTTTCCTGATTGTGATTGCAATGGCCCTTCCTGCAACACGCACTGTTGTCGCGATGAAAGACACCAGCGGCGCAGATCTGACGGTCAAGGTCACGGGCTACCAGTGGAAGTGGGGTTACGAATATATCGATGGGCCCGCCACTGGTGTGAAAATCCTCTCCAACCTCGCCACACCGCGCGCTCAAATTGAGGGCCGCGAACCAAAGAGCCCGACTTACCTGATGGAAGTCGATAATCCTTTGGTTGTTCCAGTGGGCAAGAAAATCCGCGTTGCGATCACTGCGGCAGACGTCATTCACTCGTGGATGGTGCCAGAACTAGCGGTTAAGCAGGATGCGATTCCAGGTTTTGTGCGTAACACCTGGTTCCGCGCTGAAAAAGTCGGCGAATACCGCGGTCAATGTACAGAGCTTTGCGGTAAAGACCACGCATTCATGCCAATCGTTGTCAAAGTTGTTTCTGAAGCGGACTACGCTAAGTGGGCTGACGAGCAGAAAAAACTTCTGGCTGCGCAAGCAGATGATCCAAACAAAGAGTGGACAGGACCAGAGCTGATTGCTCGTGGTGAGAAAGTCTACGCAGCGAATTGCGTGGCTTGCCACCAAGGCAGTGGCAAGGGCGTGATGGGTGCGTTCCCTGCGCTTGATGCTAGCAAGATCGTAATGGGTCCGAAGGCGGACAACATCCAGATTTTGCTCAAGGGTAAGCCTGGTACGGCAATGCAGTCGTTTGCCGCGCAGTTAAACGATGTAGAAATCGCTGCTGTAATTACTTACACACGTGCGTCTTGGACCAATGCAGGAAAGGGCCAGGATCCAGTCGTTGCACCGGCGGATATTAAGGCAGCACGATAGTTTTATTTTGAGTGATGCGGCCGCATATTGTTGCGGCTGTTCGTAAAGATGCGTTGATCACTAAGACAGTAGCTTAGTGACAGCTTAAAGCGGGATAGGAGTCCAACATGAGTAGCATTCCAGCAGATCACGTAGCAGGTCACGGGCATAGTCACGGTCACGGTCATGACCATGCGCACGACGATCACGATCATCACGGCCCATCGCTGCATGGCTGGCGCCGTTGGTTGTTCGCGACCAACCACAAAGATATCGGAACGATGTACCTGATCTTCTCGTTCACGATGCTGCTGGTCGGTGGCGTTTTGGCTCTTTTGTTGCGCACGGAGCTCTTCCAGCCCGGCTTACAGTTTTTCCGTCCAGAACTGTTTAACCAGTTCACGACAATGCACGGTCTGATTATGGTGTTCGGCGCCATCATGCCGGCCTTTGTTGGCTTTGCAAACTGGATGATCCCGTTGCAGATTGGCGCCTCTGACATGGCCTTCGCCCGGATGAACAACTTCAGCTTCTGGCTCTTGCCAGTCGCCGGTATTTTGTTGACGACGTCTTTCTTTGTGCCTGGCGGCGCAACGGCTGCAGGCTGGACACTCTACGCACCCTTGACAGCACAGATGGGTCCAGGAATGGATCTGACGATTTTCGCAGTGCACATCATGGGTGCTTCCTCGATCATGGGTGCGATTAACATCGTCGTGACGATCTTGAACATGCGCGCACCTGGCATGACCTTGATGAAGATGCCTTTGTTCTGCTGGACCTGGTTGATTACTGCTTATCTCCTGATTGCTGTGATGCCCGTGTTGGCTGCCGCAATCACGATGGTTCTGACCGACCGCCACTTTGGTACGGGCTTCTTTAACGCAGCGGTCGGTGGCGATCCGGTTCTGTACCAGCATATTTTCTGGTTCTTCGGCCACCCCGAGGTGTACATCATGATTCTGCCCGCATTCGGTATTGTGTCGGCAATCATTCCAGCGTTCGCCCGCAAACAGTTGTTTGGCTATGCATCAATGGTGTACGCAACAGCATCGATCGCGATTCTGTCGTTCATCGTTTGGGCGCACCACATGTTTGCAACCGGCATGCCTGTGACAGCTCAGCTCTACTTCATGTATGCAACCATGTTGATTTCCATCCCCACGGGTGTGAAAGTATTTAACTGGGTTGCAACGATGTGGCGCGGTTCCATGACGTTTGAAACCCCGATGTTGTTCTCGGTTGGTTTTATTTTCGTGTTCACCATCGGCGGGTTCACTGGTTTGATCTTGTCAATGGCTCCGATCGACATCCAGGTGCACGATACGTACTACGTGGTGGCACACTTCCATTACGTGTTGGTCGCTGGCTCGCTGTTTGGCCTGTTTGCTGGCACCTACTACTGGCTGCCTAAGTGGTCCGGCTATATGTACGACGAGCGTTTGGGCAAGTGGCACTTTTGGATGAGCATGATTTCGTTCAACATCACGTTCTTCCCGATGCACTTTATGGGTCTGGCCGGGATGCCACGTCGCTATGCAGACTATGCTGCTCAATTCACAGATTTCCATCAGATCGCGACAATTGGTGCGTTCTGGTTTGGTTTGTCGCAGCTCTTGTTCCTCTACATCGTGTTGAAGTCCTACGCGGGTAAAGGCGAGCGCGCTGCAGCTAAGCCATGGGAAGGCGCTGAAGGGTTGGAGTGGACGGTGCCTTCGCCCGCACCATTCCACACTTTCGAAACTCCTCCTCAAGTTAAGTAAGGCGATAGGGATGACACCGGAACAACGCAAAAAAAACAGACGGCTCGGCTTGGTTTTTCTTGTGCTCGTCCTTGCGTTGTTTGGGTACACCATCGGTCGCCAGTTTTATACGCATTTTTTTGCTTGAACATAACGGATAAAAATCAGTTATGAGCGAGGATCTCAAGCAGTTGGCTCAGCGTAAGCTGAACTTTTTTCAGACACTCAAGGCTATTGCTTGGGCAATGTTTGGTGTGAGAAAAGGGTCAGGCTACCAAGAGGACATAGCGAAGCTTAATCCCGTCCATCTTGTGATCGCGGGTTTGTTGTTTGGAGTACTGTTTGTGACCGGCCTTTTGACAATTGTCAGCTGGGTGCTGTCCAGTTTTAAATAATTTAACTATTCGTAGCATGGAGAACACTATGAGTGCATCCCACTCTGCCCACGGTAAAGAGGCACCTTACTATTACGTGCCAGCCGATTCGGCACACCCAGTACGTGCTAGCGCCTGTCTATTAGTCGTGATGCTTGGCGCTTCTGCGTGGGTCAATGGCGTCGGTACAGCGAAGTGGGCTGTGCTCGTTGGTTTGCTCGGCTTGTTTGTAGTGCTCTACAACTGGTTTGGTGATGCCATCCATGAGTCTGAGACTGGCATGAACAGCAAGCGCATCGACGTATCGTATCGTTGGAGCATGAGCTGGTTTATCTTTTCTGAAGTCATGTTCTTTGCGGCCTTCTTCGGCGCGCTCTGGTACACACGAACAGTTACCTTGCCTTGGCTGGGTGATTTGGATCACAAACAACTGTTGTGGCCAGACTTCAACGCTGTGTGGCCTAACCTCGGCCCAGCTGGTGTTGTCGAGTCCTTTCAAACAATGGGCCCGTTCTGGTTGCCAACTATCAACACTGCACTGTTGTTGAGCTCGGGCGTGACCCTGACGATTTCGCACCATGCACTGCGTGAAAATCATCGCGGCAAGGCAAGCTTCTGGTTGTTTGCAACCATTTTGCTTGGCTTTATCTTTGTTATTTGTCAGGGCTACGAGTACTACCACGCCTACACAGATCTGAACCTAAAGTTCAATTCTGGCGCCTATGGCTCGCTGTTCTTCATGTTGACCGGGTTCCACGGTTTTCATGTGTTGCTGGGCGCAACAATGCTGGCTGTTATTTGGGTTCGCCTGATGAAGGGCCACTTCACAGCCGATCACCATTTTGGCTTTGAAGGTGCCGCTTGGTACTGGCACTTTGTAGACGTCGTGTGGCTCGGGCTGTACTTATTTGTCTATTGGTTCTAAGCCGCCAGTTTGACGATCGTTAAATAAAAAAGGCCGGCTTTGCTGGCCTTTTTTATTTCTGGACTAAGGTGTTAGCGCTGGAAGCCGGTCGCCTCGATCCATCCCATCCAGTGTGAAAAGAGCAGGAATAAAAATAGGGCGACTGAAATACCGATGCGCACAGTGAGTGCGTTGACGGTTTTGTTTGAGGTGCCTTTGTCTCGCATCAAATAGAACAGTGCTGAGCCAAGACTGCCGAGAATTCCGATGAATGCAATGATCACGAAGATGCGCATTAAATCCCCCAGATAAAAAGGAATTATCGCAGACATGCAACAACCCTCATCCAATAGGCTCACTTTGCTTGCGTTACTGCTGCTTGGGGTGGTGGCGGTCGTGTGCGGCATGCTTGGGCGATGGCAATTAGAACGCGCAGAAGAAAGGCGCGCGATTAGTGCCGAAATCGAGAGAGGTCGGCTCGCTGCACCCATCGTGATACAGCCCAATATGCCCGCTGAGTCCGTACAGGCATGGCGTGCGGCTTCGGTCACAGGGAAGTGGGCGGGGCAGTTCAGCGTGATGGTGGACAACCGAAACATGGATGGCCGGCCTGGACTGTGGCTCGCAACGCCTTTGATCCTAGACGGTGGAGTCGCGGTGTTGGTCTTGCGAGGCTGGGTGCCCCGTCCGATCGGGATACAGCAAGCGCCTAAAATAGAAACGCAGTCGGCTCCTCTGACAATTGAGGGCGAAATGTCTCTGCGCGTGCCGAGGCTTTTTGAGTTGTGGACGAGCAACAAAGGTGAGGATAGCGGTTTACCTCCAGCTTGGAAGGGTATTGCAGCAGCCGAATTGGGCTGGGTGGATACTTCTAAAGTGATACGTGTACAAAACTTGGACCTTGCGTCACTGACCGAACGAACAGGCTTGCGTTTTTTGCCTGTCGTGTTGCTGCAAAAAAGTCCAGCTCAGGAAGGTCTTGCGCGGAATTGGCCCAAACCCTCGTTGGATGCTGATAAGAATGTTGGCTATGCGACGCAGTGGTTTGGCTTTGCCGCGATTGCTGCGGTTGCTTTCTGTGTGGTGCTGTGGCGTTTTGTTCGTCGTAGACGGCGACAAATTGAATAAGTGGAATGCCTGTGAATACCTCTGTAAATTCGAACAACTTACCAACGGCTAAACCGCGTAATCGCGGGCCGTTGATTATCATTTTTCTCATGAGCCTGGCGCCCGTTCTTGCAGCGGTGCTGGTCTACTTCAATCCAGGGTTGCGACCCGAGGGCAGCGTGAGCTATGGCACGTTGATCGAGCCGCAGCGTCCTATTCCTGCTGCCGCGGCGTTGCCCGCGACGACGCTGGACGGAAAGCCTTTTGACCTGACTTCACTTAAAGGGAAGTGGTTACTCGTGGCGGCGGATGATGCAGAGTGTCCGGAGTCGTGCGCGCGTAAGCTGTTTATTTTGCGTAACTCACATGCGAGCCAGGGTAAGCATGTTGAACGCTTGATGCGCGTTTGGTTTATTACCGATGATGCGCCTGTACCAGAGAAAGTACTTGAGGCTTACAAAGGCACGGTGATGGTTCGCATCAAGCCCGAGGTGCTCAAGCAGTTCTTGTTGCCTCAAGCGTCAGACAGCAGCGCGCGCGAGGCGCTTGGCAAACCAATGTGGATTATTGATCCTCTGGGTAATTTGATCTTGCAGTATCCCCCAGAGGCAGACCCTGAAAAGTTTCGCAATGAGCTTCGTAAATTGATTGCGAACTCAAGGATTGGATAGTCGCGCGATGGCTGAGCTCACTGCAACGCAACCGTCCGGGCACGCATCGAAGCGTGCGCGATATCGGCGGATCGTATTTTTGACGTGGTTCTTAACATTAGATCTGATTATGTTTGGCGCTTTTGTGCGGCTCACAGATTCGGGTTTAGGTTGCCCTGATTGGCCCGGTTGTTATGGCAGTGTGACCCCAATCGGTGCGCTTGACTCCATACGTGAAGCCGTGAAAGTGATGCCAGACGGCCCAGTTACCTTGCCTAAAGCTTGGATCGAAATGATTCATCGTTATGTGGGTGCGTTACTGGGCTTTCTGATCATTATGATTGTCGCCCTGGGTTGGCGAAACCGTGCAGTGCTTGGCTATTCCCCAAAGCTTGCCATCGCCACGTTGGTTGCAGTGTGCATACAGGGAGCATTCGGCGCCTGGACGGTGACGCACCAGTTGATGCCCGCTGTCGTGACGGCACACTTGTTTGGCGGCATGACGCTCTTAGGCATGATGACGTGGCTGGCAGCACGGGAGCGCACTTACGCGACGCCGGCTGCAGTGACCTTGACGTATCGTCCCTGGGCGATCTGTGGGTTGTTGCTGCTAGCGGTTCAAATCGTGCTTGGTGGTTGGGTCAGTACGAATTACGCCGCTTTGGCCTGCATGGACTTTCCAACGTGCCATGGCAGCTGGATTCCTGAAATGGATATGCGCAACGGGTTCTCGGTGGTGAGAGGTTTGGGTGAAATGTCGAATGGCGAAATGATCTCCCAGACGGCGTTGACAGCCATTCACTGGGTTCACCGCAATTTCGCGTTTGTGGTGTTTGCTGTGCTTGGCACCTTGGCCTGGCGTCTGTTGAGTGACCGGGGCACACGCGGCCCAGCTAGATTGGTCTTAGTCCTTCTGGGTGCGCAGCTCTTTACGGGACTAACAACGATCTTCTTTCATTGGCCCCTATTGATTGCAGTCTTGCACAACGGGGGGGCGGCGGGTTTAGTGTTGGCCACCGTCACGATTCTTTATCGGCTATCCGTGCGATCTGCTGCGGTACAACCAGTACAATCACGCTAGACCTCTCAGAAAATCCCCATGCCTAGCGTTACTGCCTCGCCTCCTAGCCTACTGCGCCAATATCTGGTGCTGACGAAGCCACGCGTCACCCAATTGGCGGTGTTTTGTGCCGTCATTGGGATGTTTTTGGCGACACCGGTGTTGCCTGATATGCAAAAAGTGGTCGCTGGCACAATCGGAATTTGGTTGCTAGCGGCGGCGGCCTTTGCTGTGAACTGTTTGATTGAGCAGCGCATTGACGCACGCATGTTGCGCACCGCTCGTCGGGCAACAGCTACCGGCACGATATCGCCCATGCAAGTGATTGTGTTCTCAGGCGTGCTGGGCGGGCTTGGGATGTTCATTCTGTATCGCTGGGTGAATTCGCTCACGATGTGGCTAACCTTTGCGACGTTCGTGGGTTACGCGGTGATCTACACCATGATTCTGAAGCCTCGCACACCACAAAATATTGTGATCGGCGGGCTATCTGGTGCGATGCCGCCAGCACTGGGCTGGGCCGCCGTCGCTGACGCAGTGCCTGCCGAGGCCTGGCTGCTGGTTCTGATCATCTTTATTTGGACCCCCCCGCATTTTTGGGCGCTCGCCTTATACCGAAGTCATGACTACGCTAACGCCGGCCTCCCTATGCTACCCGTCACCCATGGTCAGCAATTTACGCGCTTACATATTCTGCTCTATAGCGTTGCACTGGTGGCGACGACGGTATTGCCCTACATCATTGGGATGAGTGGATGGCTGTACTTGCTGTCTGCCCTAGTGCTTGGCGCTTTATTTGTCTGGTACGCGTGGAAGCTATATCGCGTCTATAGCGACGAACTCGCACGAAAGTTGTTTCGCTTTTCGATTCTCTATTTGTCGCTTTTATTCGCTGCTTTGTTAGTCGATCACTGGTTGATCGTCGTGGGAAGTTAATTGAAGCGCGACATGTGTAGCGTCTTGGCATATTCGGCTCGACGCCTATGGTTTGCTTTGGGCCTCATGTGTTTGGTGGGCGTCCTATCGGGCTGTGGTGATAGCAGTGCAGTGAAGTTCAAGGGCAGTGATATTTCTGGAACAAAAATAGGGAGCAACTGGGCCCTCACTGGAATGGACGGCAAGTCCTACACCTCGTCAAACTTCGCCGGCAAAGTTCAACTCGTATTTTTTGGTTTTACCCAGTGCCCCGATATTTGTCCGACAGCGCTTGCGGAGCTTTCTGAAGTGTTGCGGTCGCTCGGTGATCAGGCAAGCCGAGTGCAGGTGCTGATGATTAGCGTCGATCCTGAGCGTGACACCCCCGAAGTACTTCGCGCATATGTGTCTGGATTTAATCCCAACTTTTTGGGTCTGACGGGCACACCGGCACAAATCAAACAGGTCGCTGCATCGTTTAAGGCCTATTACGCCAAAGCCCCAGCTGCCAAGGGTGGCTACTCGATGGATCACAGCTCGTCGTTCTATTTGCTTGATCCAAAAGGTGAGGCGCGTGTGCTGGTAAGCAATACGGCTGGTAGCACAGCATTAGTTCACGATATTCGGCTGTTACTCAAGTAACTTGGCTGTCGAGCCCAGCGCCGCTTAGCTGCGCCAACGTGGCGAACGCTTTTCCAAAAAAGCATGAATCCCTTCAATACTATCTCCGAGAAACATGTTGTGGGTCATCGCTTTGCCCGCAACTGCGTACGCCTCGGATCTACCAAGTTCTGTCTGTTGATAGAAGGTTTTTTTTCCGAGCGCTAAAACCTCTGTGCTTTTTTCAGAAATGGCATGGGTTAAACGTTGAACATGTGCTTCAAGATCGTCGGGTGGGACGGCTGCATTAATGAGCCCCCACTCTGCAGCGGTCTGGGCGGAAATAGATTGCCCAGTCAATAGCATTTCGAGTGCGTGTTTTGTTTGAATTGCCCGTGAGACAGCGACAGCTGGTGTTGAGCAAAATAAACCGATATTGACGCCTGGCAATGAAAAGCGCGTCTCTGCAGTAGCGATTGCCAAATCGCAGGTTGCGACTAATTGACAACCTGCCGCGGAGGCGACTCCGTGAACTTGCGCAATGATGGGTTTTGGACAGGCGAGCATATCCTGCATCAAGGCACTGCACTGCCCAAAGAGTTCGTTGAGCCAGGACTCGTTTCGATTCGCATCCATTTCTTTGAGGTTGTGCCCCGCACAAAAGCCCTTGCCTGCTCCCTTTAAGACAACGACCTTGATGGATGCATCGCCTCTGATCTCGAGAAGGTGCTTACGTAAAGCAGAGATCATATTCAGCGAAAGGGGGTTGTATTGCGCGCCCCGATTTAGCGTCAGATGCGCCACTGCACTAATATCATCTCTTAAAACGTATGGTGTTGTGTCGGGATTCATAAACGCTCGGTCAAAGGGGCAGCTACCGTTGGACAAACCATTCTTGGAGAGCAGCTTGCGCTTTGTCTGACATCTCTGCGACTGCCATTTGAGCGCGGCGCTCAATAATCATGAGTGCATAGGGTGTAGCAAGGCTAGACGCTTGTGCGCACAGCCGCAGCTCTTCACCGACGGAGGGGCTACGTTGGCGCCAAAAATTAATGGCGGCTTCTAATTCGGGGAGAGTAATGGTGTCTTGCATACCCATATTGTCCCAGAATATCTTGTTCAATTTGGCCGCTAAGATCAATTTGACCGACATTTTTGTTTACGAGTGCGCCCTGTTGCTGAGGTGGCGTATACGAGTAATATCTAGGGGTTATCCCTTTTTAGGTTAGGGCTTCTTATGACCGGATCATCTTCCAACCCTTTTGTGTTGCCTGGGCTAGGCCAAACTGGTGATATGGCCAGCAACCCGCTTTTTGCCAGTATGGAGATGATGCGTAAGGCGTTTGCGGGTTTGGCCGGACCGGCTGGCATGGGTTCAGGCGTTGGCTTGACTCCGCCCATGAATCCCGAAGAGCTCGAACGTAAAATTGCAGAGCTCAAGTCAGTAGAAAATTGGTTAAAGCTTAATTTGTCGATGCTCAGCAGCACGATTCAAGGCATGGAAGTGCAACTGGCAACAATCGCGACCTTGAAGTCTTTTGTTGCAGCGGCTACTCCCGCTGCACAGGAGCCAACAGCTGCCGCGTCCAGTGAGGTGCCTGCGGCAGCGCAAGCGTGGTGGAATATGTTGACGCAACAGTTCAGTCAGGTCGCCGCAGCCACGGCTGCTAGCATGGGTAGCGCGAAAGAGACTGGCACCACAGATAAAAAGGCGACAGCCGCGAGAAAAGCAACGAAGCGCCCCGCACGTAAAACATCGACTTAAAACCTATTACTAGATCACACTATGCTTAACATCGTGATTCTTGCCGCCGGACAGGGCAAGCGCATGCAGTCTAATTTACCGAAAGTGCTGCACCCGATTGCGGGTCGTCCGATGTTGACGCATGTACTGGATAGTGCGCGCGCCTTGGGCGCGCAGTGCATCGCAGTCGTGGTTGGGCACGGTGCGGAGCAAGTCAAGCAGGCGTATGCCGTGCAACCGGATCTGCAGTTCGCGTTACAGCAGCCGCAGTTAGGAACGGGACATGCTGTATTGCAAGCGGTACCTTTATTACAAGAGTCCGATACAAACGACGTCACCATTATTTTGTATGGTGACGTGCCGCTTGTTCAGCCAGATACGTTGCGTGCTTTATTAACGGCGCGCGCAGATGGCGTGGCGATTCTGACTGAAATCTTGCCGGACGCAACAGGGTATGGTCGCATCGTGCGCGACAGCAAAGGCAATGTGACAGCGATTGTCGAACATAAAGACGCGACACCTGAACAGCGCGCGATCCAAGAGGTCAACACAGGAATTATGGCGGTGCCGACACGCCACTTGAAGTCTTGGCTCGCCAAGCTCACGAATAACAATGCGCAAGGCGAATACTATTTGACCGATATTATTGGCATGGCCGTCGCAGAAGGGGTCTCTGTGAATGTGGCGCATCCAGCAGCCAGCTTTGAAACGCTTGGCGTGAATAGTCGCTTACAGCAAGCAGAGCTTGAGCGGCTGTGGCAGCGCGAGCTTGCCCGCCGCCAGCTTGAGGCAGGAGTCACGATTGTTGATCCAGCCCGCTTTGATTTGCGTGGCGAGTTGGTCTGCGGTCAGGACGTATTCATTGATGTCGGTTGTGTATTTGAAGGTCATGTTGTGCTTGCTGATGGTGTACGAATCGGTGCGCATTGTGTGTTGCGCAACGTCACGCTCGGTCGATCGACACACATCGAGCCGTTTAGCCATCTTGATCAAGCCGAGGTGGGTGCCGAGGCACATATCGGCCCCTACGCGCGTTTGCGTCCGGGTGCCATGTTGGCGGACGCCACGCATGTTGGTAATTTTGTTGAAATTAAAAATACCAAGCTGGGTAAAGGTAGCAAGGCAAATCATCTGGCCTATGTGGGTGATGCGGATGTCGGTGAGCGCGTCAATATTGGTGCTGGCACCATTACGTGTAATTACGACGGTGTGAATAAGCATCGAACGATTATCGAAGATGATGCATTCATCGGTTCGGATACGCAGTTGGTTGCGCCGGTAAGGGTAGGCAAGGGAGCCACGCTTGGAGCTGGCACGACCCTTACGCGTGATGCGCCCGCTGGAAAGTTGACAGTATCCCGCGCCAAGCAACTGACGATCGAAGGCTGGAAGCGGCCGGTTAAAAAAGCCTAGGGATGACAGAAGCACAAGCACCTCGCGCTGCAGATGCGCACGAAGGCCTGCCGACCGCCCGGCGCAGAAAAGCAGCACTGGCTCTTGCCGCTGGCTTAATGCTGGCTGTGTTGGATGCCACGATGACAAATGTGGCGCTTCCATCGATTGCGCAGGATCTGAAGGCCTCTGATGCTGCCGTCGTATGGGTGGTGAACGCCTATACCTTAACGGTAGCGATGACTCTACTCCCGATGTCGGCGATTGGTGAGCGCATTGGTTTTAAGCGGCTGTTTTATTATGGCTTGTGGACGTTCATTCTCGCGTCTCTGTGTAGCGCACTAGCGCCATCAATGCCTGTGCTGTTGGGCGCACGTATTTTCCAAGGGCTTGGTGGCTCTGCCATCATGTGCTTGTTTGGCGCCTTGGTGCGTAATATCTATCCCCCGCATTTGATTGGCAGAGGAATTGGGCTAAACGCGATGACCGTCGCGGTGTCTTCGGTGATTGGACCGTCGATAGGCGCTTTCATCTTGTCGTTCACGACCTGGGAATGGATATTTATCTTTAATCTACCAATGGGCATCATTACGATGCTCGGGGTGCGTTATCTGCCTGACGTCCCACCGATCACTGCACCCTATGACTGGTTTGCAGCTGCACTAAGCATGACAACGATTGCCTTATTGATTTTAGGTATCGATGCGCTATCGAAAAACTTTTGGCTTGCATTGGTGCTGTTGGCGGCGGCATTTCTGATTGGCTGGGTGTTGGTACGACGTTCTGCACAACAGACTGCACCCCTCGTCCCCGTTGATCTCTTTCGAATTCCTGCGATGCGTTTTGCGTTGGCTGCTTCGGCGAGTACCTTTTGTGCTCAGATGGCTACGATGGTTTCACTGCCCTTTTATTTGCAGGTCACCCTTAATCGCCCTCAGCTGGCGGTGGGTGCGCTGATGGCGGGCTGGCCCGTAGGAGCTGCGTTGATTGCTTCGATAGCAGGCCCTCTGTCCGATCGGTTTCCCGTGGCCATACTCAGTGGTTTAGGTGCGGCAGCTATGGCGCTAGGCTTGGGACTGGTCGTCGTGATGCCAACGAGCACTTCAGATGCCTGGCTCTTTACAGCGATGGTGATTGCAGGAATTGGTTTCGGGTTTTTTCAGACACCGAACAACCGGGTCATGCTTGGCTCTGCTCCTCGCAACCGTGCGGGTGCTGTGGGTGGCTTGCAAGCCACCACTCGGGTGTTTAGCCAGACGTTTGGTGCTGCCATCGTTGCACTAGTATTTAGTTTTGGCTTTACTGCCGGACCGATGCTCGGTCTGTGTGTTGCGATAGGTTTTGCATTGATGGCGGTTGGCGTGAACACTGTACGGTATTTTCAGGCACCGCGCTCACGCGCGGACGGCTGATACAGATGCGTATCCTGCAGATTAATTCAGAGCGGGGTTGGCGAGGTGGTGAGCGACAAACTCTCCTCACTGCTTTAGGGTTGCGCGAACGGGGGCACGAGGTTGCGTTGTTAGTTCGCGCAGGCGGTGCTTTAGAGGAGCGTGCTCAGGCGCAAGGGTTGCGCACCCACGCAGTTAAGACGACCGCTCAGTTTGGCGCTTGGTTGGCGCGCTACGCGAGGCCTTACGATGTCTTGCATGTTCAGACTGCGAATGTGTTGGCATGGGCGTTGTTGGCCAAGCCTATGCATCGCAGGCCTGTTATTTTTTCTCGGCGCACCAGTTTTCCCGTTAAGGGCTTTAGTGGATTCTCTCGTCTAAAGTGGGCCTGCACGGATGTGCGGGTCGCGATCAGTGCTGCGGCTGCATCTGCGATGCGAGAGATGGGACTGTCGGTACAGGTGATCCCGAGCGCCGTACCTGCGGTGACACCCAACCCCTCGCGCGTGCAAGAGTTTATTGCGCGTGAAAACCTGCGCGGGTATCGTCTGGCTGGGACTGCAGCAGCGCTGTCGCCAGAAAAAGATCCTGTCACCTTGATACATGCTGCCGCGCAAGTTTGTGCAAAGCATCCCGATGTGGTCTTTGTCCATTGGGGTGCCGAGGGGGCGGCCGCGGATGCCGCGCGACAGGCGATACAGGATCTCGGCTTAGGCGATCGCTACCGCTTACTCGGGTTTGAGTCGGGTGTCGAGCAGCTGTACCCAGCCTTGGCTGTATTCGTGATGGCGTCGCGCCATGAGGCCCTGGGAAGCAGCGTGCTGGATGCGATGGTGCAAAGCGTACCCGTGGTGGCGACGCAAGCGGGCGGCTTAAAGGAATTGCTGGCAGAGGGGCGAGGCCTATTAAGTGCGCCTGGTGATTCGAGCGATCTAGCCAGACACATCGGGGAGGTTCTAAGTGAGCCTGAGCTCGGCCGTGCCCTCGCTGAACGCTCCCTGCAAGAGGTGCAGAATCGTTACGGTGTTGAGGCGATGGTACAAGCGTACGAGTCCTTGTATCGTCAGGCGACCGCTGCAACGACCAAGTAAAGGCGCGAGTCCGTTCGCTCACGCTTTACCTTGCTTGCGTAATACAATAAAATACAACTGTATGCAAAATTCAAAATGTGCATAGATGCATGTTTTGCGCAGGCGATATGACACATGGGTACTGGAGACAAAAAATGAATGAATTTGATGTGATCGTTGTCGGCGCTGGTAACGCTGCCTTGGCATCGGCCGTGTCGGCTAAAGAAAACGGCGCGCAGCGTGTGGTGGTGCTTGAAAAAGCGCCGCGCGAGATGCGTGGCGGCAATACACACTGGAGCGGTGGCGTATTTCGGTTCGCCTTCGATGATCCCAAAGAGATTGGTCCTCTGTTGCCTGGCGTTGAACAGGAATACGAAGACTTTTATTCAGGCATCGCACCCTATACAAAAGATGATTTCCACGGCGACTTGATGCGTGTGACCTCGGGTCAGACCGACCCAGTGTTGTCCCGCGTACTTGTTGATAACTCAAAGGACACTGTGTTCTGGATGAGCGAAGTTGGCAAAGTGCCCATGGAGCCCGCAATCACACTGACTGGCGTCAGGAAGGGCAATCGGATTGTTTGGGCCCGCGGTTTGGTGGTGCGCGCTGAGCATGAAGGTGTCGGACTCTCTCGTAGCTGGTTCGCAGCCTGCGAGCGGATGGGCATTGAGGTGCGCTATGGTGCCGCAGTTGTTGGGCTCTTACAGGATGAGACTGGTGCTGTCTGTGGCGTTACCGTGCGTGACGACAATGGCGTGAAAGAGCTGCATGCCAAGGCGGTCGTTCTTGGTTGTGGTGGGTTTGAAGCCAACGTGCAAATGCGCACACAGCATATCGGTCCGCTGGTGGGTGCTGCGAAAGTGCGTGGCACACCGCACAACCAGGGCGATGGTTTGCGGATGGCGATGAATCTAGGCGCGATGCCTTGGGGCCAGTGGAGCGGTTGTCATGCGACGCCTATTTCTGCCGACTGGGGTAATTTCGCGCCGCGCGAAATGACAGACCGTAGCAATCGACTGAGCTACTTGTATGGTGTGATGATTAACCGTATGGGTAAGCGCTTTGTGGATGAGGGCGCTGACGGTGCCATGTTTACGTACGCAAAATACGGGCGTGCGATTTTGGCTGAGCCTGGTGCGAAGGCTTACCAGCTGTTTGATTCCCAGGTTGTGCATTTGCTCGAACCACGTTATTCAACGAGCGAGCCGATCATGTCGGACACGATCGAAGGCTTGATCGAGCAGCTGGATATCGACGATAAGAAACAAGCACTAAAGACCGTACTCGAATACAACGCCGCAGCAAAACATGCAGCCGATGGCTTCGACCCATCACAAAAAGACGGGTTGACTACACAAGGCTTGGCACTCGAGAAAACCAACTGGGCAACCAAGCTTGAAAAAGCGCCCTATTACGCTTACAGCGCAACAGGTGGAATTACCTTCACCTTTGGCGGCTTGCGTGTGGATGAAAATACGCGCGTCGTGGGCACTGATTGGCGCCCAATTAAAGGGCTGTTTGCATGCGGTGAAATGATTGGCGGCTTGTTTTATGACAACTACCCAGCCGGTACCGGCTTGGTGTCGGGCGCAACGTTTGGCCGAATCGCCGGCCGACAAGCTGCGGCATTGAGTACTGGAAATACTGTAGCGAAAGCCGCTTAATCTGTAAGGGGGAGACGCATCATGTCAGGTCAAGTGAAAGAATCACAAGCACTGCTCACACGCCTTGCTGCGTTGATTTGTGAGTTTGATACGTCGCGGATTAATGACCAGGCGATCTCCCTGTCTCGTACAGCAATCATCGATACTCTCGGCGTTACGCTCGCAGGCGTCACAGAGCCCTGCGTGACAAATCTGTTTAAGGTGCCAGGCGTGGGCACTGCACCGGGTGCATCCACGGTGTTTGGTACCGCGACGAAGACCTCGGCACTCGACGCTGCCTTTATCAACGGCGTGGGGTCGCACGCGCATGACTATGACGACTTCAGTCAACCGATGGGAGGCCATCAATCGGCACCACTCGTCGCCCCACTATTCGCGTTAGCCGAAGAGCGTGGTGCAACGGGCCTGAAGTTGATTCAAGCGTATGTTGTAGGAATTGAAACCGAGATCCGTATTGCGCGCGCAGTCAACTTCTATCATTACGATAAAGGTTGGCATCCTACTGCGACCCTCGGTGTGTTTGGTGCTGCCGCAGCGTGTGGCTTTTTAATTGGACTGGATAAGCAGAAAATGGCAATCGCGCTAGCGATTGCTGCGTCGTTTGCTTCCGGGTTGAAATCGAATTTCGGTACGATGGTCAAACCCCTGCATGTCGGGCAGTGTGCGCGTAATGGCTTGTTGGCTGTGCTGTTGGCGGAGTCCGGCTATGACGCGAACCCCGCGACGTTAGAACATAAACAAGGTTTCTTGAACGCCTTTAATGGCCCCGGAAACTTTAACGCTGACTTGATTTTTGAGAACTGGGCGAATCCCCTTGAAGTGCTCAGCACCGAGATGGGTCTCAAACAGTTCCCTTGCTGCGGGAGCACGCATCCACCAGTTACGATGATGCTCAAGCTGCGCAAGGAAGAGGCGATCAATCTTAAGGATGTCGCTAAGGTAGAGGTGCTCGTACACAAACGCCGTTTGCCGCACACGAATAACCCCAATCCCCAGACGCCACTTGAGGCCAAGTTTTCGGTCCAATATGCTGTCGCGCGCGCGCTCGTTTCGGGTGCTGTGCGACTGGGTGATTTTGAGGGAGAGGCACATTTTGATGCAGATGTCCGGGAGATGATGGGCAAGCTGACCGCTGGCCCACATCCAGACATGGCAGATGATTCACCCGAACAGTTTGGCGCCGAAGTGACTATTACGTTAAATAATGGTCAGGTGCTGACGCGCAAAATCAGTAATCTCGTTGGCCGTGGCATTACCTATCCCATGACAAGCGACGAGATGTGGGAGAAATTTAACGATTGCGCAAAAAATGCCTTAGCGCGTGCGGATATTCCGCCTCTCTTCGAGCGCCTAGAGACACTAGAAAAAGCCACAGACATACGGGCAGTCGCAAAGCTGTTAGTTAAGCGCGCGTTACCCGGACAGACAAACAGGGTTCAGACACACATTGACACGAGCGGGGGAGACAATGGCACAAATGTCCTACAAGAGACATCTTGGGTGCCGTAATTGTCAGTCTAGATGTCAGGTGTTTGGAAGTAAGTGCAGGTCGACCGGACGGAACGTCACTGAGACAGCGGCGTTCCGTGCGAACTCGATCTGGTCAAGTACGTTGATGATTGTGTCTTGAACTTTTACCGCATATTCAATGTGCGGTCCCATATATTGAATATGCTCAATGACGCCGCTGAGCGTATTGACCCGATCAGCGTGCACCGACTCTGAGTGCGCTGCAAGCCGTAAGTCCTCCGAACGCAATACTGCTGTGCGTTGTTCGCCATTTTGCCCGGCTACCGGCGGGTCAAGCGTGATCGATGATCCGTCTGGCGCAAACCATTTCTGGTCTCGGCAGGTGAGTGTTAAAAAGTTGGCGGCACCGATAAAGTCTGCAGTAAATTTCTTTGTCGGGGATCGGTAAAGTTCACGGGGCTCACCGACCTCGACAATATGCCCGCCATCCATGACGATGATACGGTCGGACATGGACAACGCCTCGGCCTGATCATGCGTGACATATACCGCTGGGATAGCGAGCTCTTTTTGAATCCTGCTGATTTCAGCGCGCGTACGATCACGCAAACGAGCATCCAGGTTGGACAGTGGCTCGTCAAACAAAAGCACTTTGGGCTTGCCCACAATCGCACGCGCAAGTGCGACACGCTGCTGCTGCCCGCCAGAAAGCTCGGAGGGCTGTCTGTTCGCCAGATGCGAAAGACCCACGACCTCTAATGCCCAGCTAACAGCGTCGGGGACCGAGGCTCGATCCACATTGCGTGCAATCAAAGGAAAGGCTACGTTCTCTGCCACGCTCATGTGTGGCCAAATCGCATAGGACTGAAATACCATTCCAAGGTCGCGCTCGTGTGGAGCTATGAATATATCGCTCTCGGGTTGGGAGACGACCCGACCATCGATTTCGATCGTTCCGCCATTTGTGCGCTCGAGGCCGGCGATACAGCGCAGAGTTGTTGTTTTTCCGCAGCCGCTCGGACCCAGCAGGGTAACAAACTCTCCATCGTCGACATCAAAGGAAATGCCATGAACAATGGTGGTTTGGTTAAACGCTTTAATCAAATTGTTGACACGGATGCCCATGGTGATTCAGTCCAGTTTTACAGCGTTATTTGGCAGTGGATGGTTTTGAGCGATCGAGCAGCTTGAGTGATGGACGATGCTTGGTCGCTAACATCAACAGATACATGGCAACGAATACGACGATCATTCCGACCAAGGACAGTGAGCTGGCAAGCCCCCAGTTCGCTTGCTCGAAGAACGACCAAATCGACGTCGATAGGACGCTAGTCGATGCGGTGTAGAGAAGTACTGCTGAGGCGATCTCGCGAAAGAACGCCATAAACAATAGGAAGTAGGCGCCCTGTAGCGAGGGCATGGCAAGCGGCACAAGAATACGCCGGATGCCTTGTAAGCGTGTTGCACCTGCAGTCCAGGCGGCTTCTTCCAGGCTCTTGTCAATTTGAATCATCCTGCCGCCGACGGTTTCTGTCGCATAGGATAGAAAGCGCGTAATGAATGAAATGATCAAAATAATTAAGGTGCCATAGATCGGTAACGGTATGTAGGCATAGGCCCAAAGGAGTCCGAGACCAATGACAACGCCCGGCACACCGAAGGGCAAGCTCGCGATAAAGTCGAGTGTGCGATAGCCGGGTGGACGGTGACGTAGCGTGAAATAACTGATGAAAGAGGCGAGTCCAACTCCGAGTAAGGCACCAAGGCCAGACACGATCAGCGTGTTCCAGAAGGAGCGTAAGGTCGAGTCAGACTCAAATAAGAATACGTAGTTTCGCAGCGTGTAAGCACCCTCGAACGGATTGGCGCTGAAGTATTTCAAGACCGACACATAAGCAAGAATGATGACCGGTAGAACGAGTGCACAAAGGATGTAGCCCCAGCACAGCGTATTCGCAGCCCAGCGCCATTTTCCTAGGCTGACCAGGGTTAGACGACCTGCTTTGCCGGTCGTCACGGTGAGGCGATTACTGCGTGCGATACGGCGTTGCAGCCATATTGCGCCACCGGTCAGGGCACTGAGTGCAAGACCGATTGCTGCGGCCAAGCCATAGTCCGGAGGGGGGAAGCTAACAAGCAAATAGAGTTGGGTTGCTAGGACAGAGATACGACCTGGAATGCCCATCAACGCAGGTATCGCAAACTGTTCGATTGAAAGTACAAATGTTAGTACCAGGCTTGAAGTGATCGAGAAGCCAAGTAGCGGCAGCGTTACGCGTCGCAGCACATGCATGGGCGTTGCACCCGCCGCACGCGCAGCCTCTTCAAAGGTCGCGTCGATACCAAGAATAGGGCCACGCATCATGAGATATACAAACGGGATTTGATGCAGCACCGTGACAAAAATCATCCCGCTCTTGGTGTAGGCATCGACCTTCCAGGTGTCCGCGCCAAATATTGTTTCGAGCACACCGTTAATGAGCCCGCCGGGCGAGCCGATGATGATCCAGGCCATCGCCAGAATGAAGGAGGGCAAGAAGAAGCTCAGGCTGACTAACGCAGTGACGACAGGACCGCCGCGGAAGTCAGTCCGATGCACGACAATCGCGATCGCTGTGCCGACGATGGCTGCGATAACACTTGAGGCCAGACCAATCAGAATCGTTGTGTAGAAGGTTCCTACTACACCGCTTGAGAACAGACCCGCCCAGTTGCGTAGTGTCCACTCGCCAAGTTGACCTGGCGCGGCACTACGCAAGCTGCCATAGACGAGCGCAAGAAGCGGGATCGCGACAAGCGCAGCGACAAATATAAAGGTGCAAAGATAAATCGTGCCTAAAACGCGACCGTTATCAAAGACGCTTGCTTCGCGAAATATCGGGGCAGACTGAATATGCTGCTGTGGGGTCGGACGATGACTCTCACTGTTCATGTTCTTCAGTCTATTGGATGCCGAAAGTTGTGCGCCAATGATCGACGATTTCTTTTTGTTTTGCTGGCGGAAGCAATTCAAGTCCATCAATCGTGTTGGGTAGGGATGCTGTCGCAGGCAGGTGAGACAGTGGGGGTGCGCCGTTCCTTGTTACCGCGAGACCGCCAAAGTCCTGGAGAAATACTTGACCTTTCGCTGTCATAAGCCAATTAGCTAAAACTTTGCCCGCATTGGGGTTAGGCGCTTTGTCGGCGACAAACATGTATCCCAAAGACAGCGTTGTGCCGGACTTTGGATACACAACACCGATCGGCGCGCCGTCGGCCAGGGCCACGTTAACAGGAAGATCGCTTATCTCGGCAACATGCACATCGCCGCGGATGACCGCCTGCATGATGCCGCCTGATCCCTCGAAAAAGCGCACATTATTTTCTTTCATTTTTGCCGCGGTATCCCCGAGGCCTAGCTTGTCCCAGTAGGCCACGATGCCCTGAATAGAAACAGAGCGCCAAGGTGGATTCATGCCGATGCGGCCTTTCCATTTTGGATCAAACAGATCCACCCACTCTTTGGGTACATCTGCAGGCTTCACACGCTGCTTGTTGTAGATAATGGCTTCACGTGCTGTTTGAATAGTGAACAACATATTTTGTTGATCGTGATTCACCGCAGCAGGGAAATTTTTAAGTTCGGGCGGCGTCCATTTAACCATCCAGCCTCCTTTCATTCCGTCAAAGAGACGTTGGTCTGGGAAGGTAATCATGACGTCTGCTAGATGCCGTCCCGAGGAAAACTCGGTTCCAAACCTTTGCAATAGTGGTGCACTGCCAAGCCGTGTCATTTCCATTTTGATCGCGGGATACGCCTTTCGAAATTCGTTAGCGAGACGTTCGGCACCAGCGGGATTCAGGTTGTGATACAGCATGACCTTACCTTCTTTACGCGCCGCGGCTTCAACGGCAGCCCAATCACTTGTTTGTGAAAAGGCAAAAGGTGAGGCGATTACGAGGCAGGCAGCGATAATGCTCAGCAAGCATTTATCGATTGCGGTTTTCCAAGCTTTAGCGGCAAGGCTGGGTGAGCCGTTGTTAGGCTGAGCAAACATGTTTTGTCTCCGTGATTGACCCTGTCAGTAACAGGGCAATCTTTTATGGGTGAAGCGTTCGAGCGACGCCTGAATACAGATGTATATTCACGAATACTGACGAAGATGTCAAGGTATCTATGCATTAGCTATAAAGGGAGGAGAGGAAATGAGCACAACTAAAAAAATAGGCTTCATTGGACTCGGTGTAATGGGTGAGCCCATGTGCCGCAACCTTGCGCAAAAGACGCGCCAGCAAGTTACTGCTTACGATACGCAAGCGGCTCCGTTAGTCCGGCTTGGCGCTACGGTTACGTCGGCGCAGTCTGTCGCTCAGGTCATGCAAGCAAGTGATATTGTTTTCCTATCCTTGCCTTCGGGTGAAATTGTGGCGGAAGTCGCCCGAAACGCCGAGGGCTTGCTTGCGCATGCGCGTACTGGCCAGACCATTGTTGACCTCAGTACGTCACCCGTTAATTTGACGCGCGTACTATTTGAGGAATTCAAGGCGAGAGGCGTGACCTTCATTGACGCGCCTGTCGCGCGAACGAGGGCTGCAGCAGAGGCTGGAACCTTGTCTGTGATGGTTGGCGCAACACCTGAGCAATTTGCGATGGTTAAGCCCTTCATCGCCTGTTTTGCCTCTGAGATTACTTTGTGTGGTGGTGTTGGGGCTGGTCAGATCACCAAGATCTTGAACAACATGGTTTTGTTTGAGACCGTTGTGGCCTTGGGGGAAGCTCGCGCGATCGCACGGCGTTCTGGGGTGGACCCAAAGGCCTTATTCGAGACTCTTTCGTTGGGCTCCGCGGACAGCTTCGCGTTGCGCAATCATGGAATGAAAGCGATGATTCCAGGCGACTTTCCTGAGCGGGCGTTTTCGGTCGACTATGCGGCGAAGGACTTACGCTACGCGCTTGAGCTGGCCGAGGAAACGGGTGTCGATGCGGCAGGAGCGCGAAACGTGCAACGTCTGTATGAGTTAGCGACTGCGCGTGGAGACAAAGAGGCGTACCACCCGGTTATTAGTCGAGTGGTTGATCCGCAATAAGACATTTCATGAGTGTCGAGATTCGGAGCTCTTGGGGCGGTGCGTCAACCGCAGTCCAAAATTTCTCTGCCGCCTGTACTGAAAGACGTCGGTCGATCAGATCATGCGCTTTGCTCTCAATCACTTCGGGTGCGATCGGGCGTGACCAGCTTCCAAGCGGGGCGGCACACCGATGTCGAACAACCGTTCCATCTGCAAGCGTGACGCACACGTCAACGTGCATGGCATCAAACCGCCCAGAGATCTCGGCTGTTTGAGTCAACTGCGTGACAGACAGTAACCCCTTTGCATCGTCCGCAAAGCGTCGCGCATCGCTAAATGAATCCAGATTTAGGCGTGCATCAAGCAATGCCGCCACGACACAATATTGAAGCGAAAACTTGCCGTCCAGACCTGAGGTAGGATTTGGCCGATCGATGTACGGCATCACTGGCGTAAGAATTTCTACCCGCTTAATTTTTTCAGGCTGTGCAATCTCTGCACGGCAGTCGAGTGCAGCGGTGATGGCAAAGTGCGTTGCATATTGGGATGGAAATAGTTTCCAGGCGGGTCCAGGCGTGAGGACGCGCCCAACGAGCAAGGGCGCTAACAGATGTGATGCATCAAAGCGCTCACCAAAGTAAGCATGTGCGTAACCGCGCGGGCCCGATAAGGCATCAGTGTCAGCGGTAAATCCGCTTTGTGCGAGCAACGCTGCTTCTAGCCCACTGCGACAAGCGTCACCACAATGCAGCGCTTTGGTCATTGAGCCCACGTTCGCAAGTACGCCACCAGCACGTGATGCCGCAATGCCAACGGCAGCAACGTGTTGAGCCTCAGAGAGTGCTAGAAAATCTCCGCATGCGATTGCACCTGCTAAAGGTCCGACGACACCCGGTGGGTGCAAACTCAGTTCGCGTGGCTCGATCTGGCCAGACGAGAGACGCAAGCGTCCCTGTGCTTCGATTCCTTTTAACAGTGCATGCAGAAGCCGTTCGCCTTGTGGCCCAGCGCCTGATGCTTCTTGTTGTTCGGCTAATGCAAGTAGTCCAGGCAGCATGGTTGATAGAGCATGATTAGGCGGATTCCACATCGGCTCATAATCGAGCACGTGCATAGACATCCCGTTAACCTGCGCTGCTTGAGACAGAGAAGTTTTGAATCCTTGGCCAATCACGGTGGCTGTTGGGTGACCACCCTGTTTGCGGGCGAGTGTCGCTGCAAGCGTTGGTCCGGGTTGGTCTGAGCCTGCCAGCGCAACCGCTAATCCGTCAAGTAGTAAAAGACGTGCAATGCGGATAAGCGCTGGATCCTCGATGGACCACGCGCGGAGCAGTGCGACAAAATCAAGAGTCATATTTTTAGACATGACGTCTTTATTTGTTTGAAATGAGTCGACGAATGCGCATCTTTTGTGACGCATAAATATGGGCACGAAGCGCCTTTTCGGCAGCATCGGGATCGTGCTTGCGTATCCCTGCCACAACTGCTTCGTGCTCTTTGATAGTGTCTTTGACGCGCTTGGGATCTGTCAGTGTCGTGTTGCCAAGTAAAGTCAGTGTGTCATGCAGTGTCTTTAGCATCTTAATCAGATATCTATTGTGACTGCAGTTGTAGAGCATTTCGTGAAACTGTCGATTACTAATTGCGAGCTGTACATCATCGCCGACAGAGTTTGCGTATTGCTCGCACATATCTTCAAGTAAAGAAATCTCAACGCTCGAGGCGTGTTGTGCCGCAAGCCTTGCTGCTGTTCCCTCAAGTACCTCGCGCATAAAGTACAGTTCGGTCACCATGCTGTAGTCGAGCTCTGCGACCATGATGCCAAGCGTCGAATCATGCACGACGAGGCCTTCAGACTCCAATCTCGCAAGTGCTTCGCGAATGGGTGTGCGGCTCAGACCGATCATTTCTGCCAGCTCTACTTCGCGCAACCGATCACCGGGCATAAGTTGCTGGCTCGCAAGCGCTTGACGAATGTAGCGGTAGGCGCGTTCGCCGCCAGGCAAATCATGTTCGAGGGCTTGTGCGTCCGCTGACTTTTTGGTTCGCGATGTGGTTGGATTTTTCATCTATTTATGTGCGTGCAGAGGGCTCTTGTGCATCTGTTTTGCGACTTGTGATTCTGGTAAAAATGGATGCGCTGCATTAATGACGTTGATGGGCTTGCCAGCCAGGTACGCCACTAGATTCTTATACGACTGCGTATAGAACTCATCCATGTTTTCTTGTGTGACGAAGCCAATATGAGGCGTTGCGATCACGTTGGGCAAAGTCCTGAAAGGATGATTCTGTGGAAGAGGCTCACAGGAAAAAACATCCAACGCCGCGCCGCCGATTTTTCTTTCGGTTAGAGCTTGGATGAGTGCGTCTTCATCCACAATTTGCGCACGCGACGTATTGACGAGGTATGCGTTCGGCTTCATCCGTGCGAGTTCGTTTTTTCCGAGCAAGCCGAGGCTTGAATCCGTGAGCGGGTGATGGATCGTAATGACATCGGAAGTTTCGATCAACTCATCTTTCGATACGCACACCACGTCGTGGGGTGTCGCGCGCTCTTGCGTCAAGTTCCGGCTCCACGCGATGACCCGCATGCCAAGGATGCGTCCAATCTTTGCGACGGGGATCCCCATATTGCCTAAGCCGATGATCCCGAGCGTCTTGCCGGCCACGCCATCCCCAACCGTTGTTTGCCAACCGCCGGCACGCACGGACGCCGTTTCTTGTGGAATTGCACGAAACAGACCGAGGATAAGCGCCCAGGTGACTTCAACCGTACTTTGGTGCATCGCTTCGGTTGTCGATACGGCAATGCCTAACTCGTCGGTTGCCTCGAGGTCTAACGAGCGTGCGTTACGCATGCCTGTCGCTAGAATAAATTTGAGCTGCGGCAAACGGACCAGCACAGAGCGTGGGAATTCCGTGCGTTCACGAATACGCATCACACCGTCGAAACCTTGCAGTCGTGCCACTAGCTCGTCTTCGGTGCAGACGTGATCTTTAAAGGCAACGACAGAGAGCCCGGGGATCTGGTTCCAGTCCACGATACGATGTGCGAGATCCTGGTAGTCGTCAAGAATCGCGAGTCGAAGTTGTTTATTCATATTGAGAGCTTAACCTGCTTGCGGGCTGCTTAACCTAGTGTTGTGAGCGTTTCAAACTTGCTGCGATGCACAGAAAAAAAGGTGCGTACGTTTCGTACATTGC
>CAIYWO010000117.1 GCA_903929925.1 uncultured beta proteobacterium
CCGCTGTACGCACGTCTGTCGCAGGCGGAGCAAGAGGAAATCTTTCGTCCCAGCACCAATGCGCGTAGGGTGGTGCTCGCGACGAACGTGGCCGAGACTTCGCTGACTGTGCCTGGTATTCGCTTTGTGATTGATAGTGGGCTGGCGCGTATCAAACGCTACTCGTGGCGCAATAAGGTTGAGCAGTTACGCGTTGAGCCGATCAGTCAGGCCTCTGCGAATCAGCGAGCAGGGCGTTGCGGTCGCCTGGGGCCCGGTGTGTGTATCCGACTCTACGACGAGCAAAGTTTTAAAGACCGTCCAGCCTTCACAGACCCAGAAATTTTGCGCTCATCACTGGCCAGTGTGATCCTGCGCATGAAGGCCTTGAAGCTGAACAATATCGAGGCGTTTCCGTTTGTAGATCCACCAAGTGGCCGAGCGATTGCCGATGGGTATCATTTGTTGCAAGAGTTGGGCGCAATGGATCCAGATGCCGAGCGCCCAGAGGCCTTAACACCGACCGGTCACGCCTTGGCGAAGCTTCCCGTTGATCCTCGGATCGGCCGCATGATTCTTGCGGCATGTGATCAACATTGTCTGACAGAGATGCTGATCATCGCGTCGGCGCTGTCGGTGCAAGATCCACGTGATCGGCCCATGCAAGCGCGCGAAGCGGCAGAGAACGCGCACTCAAAATTTTCGGATGACAAGTCGGAGTTTGTTTCCTACATCAAGCTTTGGCGCTGGTATCACGAGCAGGTTGCGCATAAAGACTCGCAACGTAAGCTTGTGGCGCAACTGCGCCAGCAGTTTCTTTCACCGCCACGTTTGCGCGAATGGCACGATATCCACAGTCAGCTGATGGCACTGGTCGGTGAGCAAGGATGGCGTTTGAATAAAACTGAGGCAACGCACGAACAGTTGCACCTTGCCTTGATGTCAGGCCTCTTGGGCAATTTGGGTTTGAAGTCTGAAGAGTCAGGCCATTATCAAGGCGCACGCGATATTCGGTTTTGGATTCATCCCGGCTCAAAGCTACTTAAAAAAGCTGGCAAGTGGGTCATGGCGGCTGAACTAGTTGATACTTCCAAGTTGTATGCACGTTGCATTGCAAAGATCGAACCTGTTTGGGTGGAGCGGGTAGCCGGGCATTTGATTAAGCGCTCCTACACGGATCCGCGTTGGGAGCGCAGGCTTGGACAAGTGGTTGCGAACGAAAAGGGTTCGCTATACGGGTTACCGGTGTATTCAGGTCGGCGGATTCACTATGGTCCGCTAGATCCCGAACGTGCTCGGGAAATCTTCATTCTGCAGGCGCTCGTTCCAGGTGACCTAGAAAGCAATTTGCCGTTTATTACCCAGAATCGAAAACTGATTGCGCAGATTGAGAAGTTGGAGCATCAGACCAGGCGTCCGGATATTCTGGTGGATGACGCGTTGATTCAAGCCTTCTATGACCGCTTGTTACCGTCCGATATCCATCAAACGGCGACGTTTGAGCACTGGTTTAAAGGTTTGTCGGCGGACCAGGCGAGTAAGTGGCTTCTGACAAAAGACGCGCTCATGCGTCATGAGGCCGCTGGCGTCACGACCGAAGTCTTCCCTAAATTTTTTGAGTGGCAGGGTGTTCGTCTGGCCGTCGATTATCACTTCGAGCCGGGCTCGCCCAAAGATGGCTTGACGGTAACCGTTCCACTGTACTTCCTGAACCAAGTTGATGCGGCGCGCTGTGAATGGCTTGTGCCCGGCATGGTCAAAGAGAAAGTGCAGCTGTTGCTGAAGTCTCTTCCACAAAAAATCCGGCGACATTGCGTACCGCTCCCAGACTATGCCAGCGGCTTCTATGAGCGTTGGTATGAGCGCCTCGATCAACCCGGCTGCAGTTTGATCGACGGCATCATTCAAGATATGTGGACGCAATTGAAGATCCGTCCCCTCCAGACGGACTTCAAACTTGAAACACTGCCGGCCCATTTGTTTATGGCGTTTAAAGTCATCGATGAGCACGGGCGCATGTTGGCCGCAGGGCGCAATCTGGCTCAGATTCGCGCGGAGCTTGGTAAACAGGCGCAGGCAACCTTTCAGCAACTGGCGAACCGCGATCAAGCGGTTGCGAACGTCTTGGCGCAAGATGAGATCACCGACTGGAGCTTCGGCGCGCTGCCCGAACTGATGGAGATTCGACGCAAAGGCCAAACGGTCGTGGGCTACCCCGCACTGGTGGATCGCGGTACGACCTGCGCGCTGGATGTGTTTGATGACCCGCAGGTTGCCTTGCACGCGCATCAACGCGGCTTGGTGCGGCTCTTTAAGATTGCCCTGCGAGAGCAAGTGAAGTTTCTTGAAAAAAATCTCCATGATCTGACGCGTTTGAGCATGTTGTATTTGCCGCTTGGGTCACAAGAGAAGTTAAGAGATCAGATTATTGATTGTGCGGTTGAGCGCGCCTGTTTGACTGAGCCCTGGCCTGCAGATGCCGAGACGTTCGACGCGCGTCGCCAAGAGGGTCGTGCAAAGCTTGGTTTGTTAGCTCAGGAAGTTGCGCGCCTTGCTGGAGCGGTCCTGACCGAATGGGCTGCGTTACAGCGTAAATTGCCCCAGGCGAAAGCGCATGCGGGCACCTATCAAGATGTCCAGAGCCAGAGTCAACAGTTGGTGCCTTCGGATTTTGTTGCGCGCATTCCTTATGCGCAGCTTGGCCATGTGCCGCGTTACTTAAAAGCCGCGATTGCGAGGATCGACAAGCTACGTGCGGATCCAGCGCGCGATGCAAAGTTGATGGCAGAGATGGCGCCGATGCTTAGCCAATACACGCGAGCGCGCAGCGCACTGAAAGGCGCTGAAGATAAGAGGATGGACGAGTTCTACTGGATGCTTGAGGAGTTGCGGGTGGCGCTTTTTGCGCAGGAACTCCGCACGCCTATGCCCGTCTCAGTCAAAAGGTTGCAAAAGGCGTGGGAAGCGATGCAGCGCTAGCGTTATAGAGTGATAAATAAGTAAATCGCGAGTGCGATCAACGAGAACTTCGTAACTTTATATAACGTCCGATTTGCCTTTTTAAAGGCGCGACGTTTTTGATCCAGGAGCCAGTGGTAATGGGTCAGTTTGTTGATGAGTCCTGTCTGGTCACTGTCCGCATTTGGCGAGCTCGCCGCCGACATGGCAACCCGGCCAAACCATTGATTGAAAGCGGTGACCCAGGCCCATTTCGTGGGCCGTTCGACATCACAAAATAAAATGATGCGATTGTCTGGGCTGCCGTTATAGACGTCGTGCACGTAGGTTTCATCAAAAATAACGCCTTCACCGTCTCTCCAGCTATAACGCAGGCCATCGACATCGATGTAGCACAGGTCGCTATTGGGTGTGGCTAGGCCCAAGTGGTAGCGCAGAGAGCCGGCAAAGGGGTCGCGGTGGGGGTTGAGTTGTCCTCCGGTAGGAAGCTCGGCAAACATGGCGGCTTTCACGCTTGGGATCTGGTTGAGTAGGGCAACCGTTTGGGGGCAAAGTGTTGCGGCCGACGGGTGGCGTGCGTCATACCACTTCAAATAAAAACGCTTCCATCCGTACTTAAAGAAGGAGTTGAAACCAATATCGTTATGTAATTCAGGTGCTTTGATTTGCTGCAACTGATTCAGGTGCAGTGCCTCATCGCGAATGATCTCCCAATTGTCCTGCAGAAGCTGAAGCTCCGGCATCGTATCGTTCGGGATATAGGGCGTGGTAGGCACCCGCGAATTCAATATCATGAGCGCGTTGATGGGTGCCAAGAGGATGGAATGGTCTAAAAACTGTCTGCCAAGAGGGAGTCGGACACGACCCCGATAATGGGCAAAAAGGATTGATGCAAGCCAAGCAGCCAAAACAATCCACTTCATGCTGGTCCCCTAATTAAAACCGATGGCGACAAGGAGTGCTAAATCCTAAGTATTGCGCAATAAAAAGCGGTCTGAGCGAGTCCGAAAAAGGTACAATGACGGCATGCAATCACTAGCTCAGTCCCCATCGCAGACGCATCCTTTTGTGCACCTGCGCGTTCACTCCGAATTCTCGGTCGTGGACGGGACGGTGCGTATCCCAGACTTGATCGATCGCGTGTCCGAACTCGGACAACCCGGCGTGGCATTGACCGATCTATCGAACGTATTCGGCCTCATCAAATTTTACAAAGCAGCTAGATCGGCCGGTATCAAACCGATTGTTGGTTGCGATGTGTGGTTAACGAATGCAGAAGACCGCGACAAAGCATCACGCATTTTACTGCTCGTGGCGACTCAGGCGGGATATTTGGCTCTTTGCCAGCTTTTAACGCGCGCCTGGCTTGAGAACGCTCACCGCGGCCGAGCCGAAATGCGTCGCGAATGGTTTGAGGGAGTGCAGGGTCTCATTGTTCTGTCTGGTGCGCGCGGCGGTGACATCGGACAGGCGCTGATGGCTAGAAACCAAGAGCTGGCCAAGTCCTTGGCTCTTTCTTGGAAAAAAACATTTCCGGATAGCTTTTATATTGAACTGCAGCGAACTGAGGCTGAAGCCGATCAGTCTTATGTGCATGCCGCACTGAGCCTCGCTTCGGACTGTGGTTTGCCAGTCGTCGCGACTCACCCCGTGCAGTTTCTTGGGCCGACCGAGTTTCAGGCGCACGAGGCTAGGGTTTGTATCTCTGAGGGCGAGATTCTCACGAACCCCAGGCGTCCTCGCTGGTTCACGCGTGACCAATATCTGCTTTCGAGCGCCGAGATGCAGGAGCGATTTCGCGATGTGCCATCGGCGTTGGCCAATGCCGTTGCCATCGCCCAGCGCTGCAACCTGACCCTAGAGCTCGGTCAACCTCGTCTTCCGAACTTCCCAACCCCCGAGGGGGTGTCGCTCGATGATTATCTGGTTCAGCTCTCTGAGCATGGGCTCGAGAAACGCATGCTGCAACTCTTTCCTGACGCGGCAAAGCGCCAGGAGGCTTATCCGCTCTATGCCGAGCGCTTGGCGCTTGAGTGCAAAACCATCATCAAGATGGGCTTCCCCGGCTACTTTCTGATCGTTCAGGACTTCATCAACTGGGGTAAGAACAACGGCGTGCCGGTTGGGCCAGGCCGCGGCTCGGGTGCCGGCTCGCTGGTCGCGTATTCCTTAGGCATTACCGATCTGGATCCGATTCGTTACGACTTGCTCTTTGAGCGGTTCTTAAATCCAGAGCGGGTCTCGATGCCTGACTTCGATATCGACTTTTGCCAAGACAATCGCGAACGGGTGATCGAGTACGTAAAGACCAAATACGGTCGCGAGGCGGTGAGTCAGATTGCGACCTTCGGTACGCTCGGTGCGAAAGCGGTCGTGCGTGACGCAGGGCGCGTCCTGGATATGCCCTACATGCTGTGTGATGGGCTGTCCAAATTGATTCCGCACAACCCAGCGGACCCCTGGACCTTGGATCGGGCGCTGAAAGATGAGCCAGCTTTCAAAGAACGCTATGAAAGCGAAGAAGAAGTGCGTGCACTCGTTGATCTCGCGCGGCCCCTTGAAGGGCTGACACGAAACGTAGGTATGCATGCAGGTGGCGTCTTGATTGCTCCGGGCAAGCTGACCGATTTCTGCCCGCTGTATTGCCAGCCCGGCCAAGAGGGCAGTGCGGTATCGCAGTTTGACAAAGATGATGTTGAAGCAGCGGGCCTCGTTAAGTTCGACTTCCTCGGTTTACGTAACCTGACGATTCTTGATTGGGCCGTGCGCTTCGTGCGTGGCTTTAACGCCGAGTTGCGCGACTTCGATTTAATGTCCTTGCCGCTCGACGATCCGGCCACCTACCAGATCCTTTGCGATGCCAACACCACTGCGGTGTTTCAGCTCGAATCCCGAGGTATGAAGGAGCTGCTGAAAAAACTGCGGCCCAACACCTTCGAAGACATCGTCGCTGTGCTCGCGTTGTTTCGCCCGGGGCCACTTGAATCGGGCATGGTTGACGACTTTGTCAATCGTAAGCACGGTCGTGCATCCGTTGATTATTTCCACACTGATCTTGAGTCGACTTTAAAAAGCACCTATGGTGTGATCGTGTATCAAGAGCAGGTGATGTTGATCTCGCAGATTGTGGGCGGCTATTCGCTTGGTGGCGCCGATCTCCTGCGTCGCGCGATGGGTAAGAAAAAAGCCGAAGAAATGGCTGAGCATCGCGGCCTGTTTGAGCAGGGCGCGCTCAAAAAGGGATACGACCCAAAGCTTGCCGTCAAGCTGTTCGATTTGATGGAAAAGTTCGCAGGCTACGGTTTTAATAAGTCGCACTCTGCTGCATACGCTTTGATCGCGTATCAAACCGCTTGGCTCAAGGCGCATCATCCTGCAGAGTTCTTTGCTGCCACGTTGTCGTCCGATATGGATGACACAGGCAAAGTGCAAATCTTTTGGCGGGATTGCTTACTCAACGGCATCACCGTGTTGCCGCCAGACGTCAATGCCTCAGGATATCGTTTTGAGCCGGTGGCTGACGCCCATAGCGCCAAGGGCCTGCCTCCTAGAACGATTCGTTATGGCATGGGTGCCGTTAAAGGAACAGGGCAAGCAGCGGTTGAAGAAATCTTACGCGCGCGCAAAGAGGCGCCCTTCACCTCGTTGTCTGATTTTTGTCAGCGCGTCGATCGCCACACCGTCAATCGTCGGAGCATCGAAGCACTGATTCGCGCAGGCGCTTTTGATCTGATTGAGTCGAATCGTGCCGCGCTGATTAATTCGCTTGGCACCGCATTAGAGGCGGCTGAACAATTTAGCCGGAGCGCCAACCAGGTATCACTCTTTGGTGATGACAGCCATGAGGTCGTGGCGACTGAGCTTTCGCAGTGCCCGCCTTGGGATTTGCGCACCCGCCTCACCGAAGAGAAGATCGCTCTCGGTTACTTCTTTAGTGGGCATCTGTTTGATGCCTGGCGTGATGAAGTGCGACATTTTGTCAGTAAGCCTTTGTCGCGGCTCGAGCCCTTGCGTGATCCGCAGTGGGTGGCCGGCGTCATCGCAGGCACGCGGACCATGATGGGACGTCGTGGCAAGATGCTTTTTGTCATTCTGGACGATGGGTCGGCTCAAGTTGAAGTGGCTGTTTACTCAGAGCTCATCGACCAGCACCGCAACCGTTTGCGTGATGATCAATTACTGATCCTGCAGGTCAAGGTGAGTAACGACGAATACTCCGGTGGCATGCGTGTTGCGGCTGAGCATATCTATGATTTACAACTGGCACGCGAGGCGCGTGCCAAGTCACTGCGGATTCGACTCAATGGTAATGCGGATGCCGCCATGCTCAAGCGTGTCTTGAACCCGTTTCGCGCGTCGCCCGAGAACGGTTTTGCGGGTACACCCGTTGAAGTCATTTACGAGAATGCGCGCGCGAGTTGCACCTTGCGTCTGGGCGAGGGTTGGCGGGTACGGTTATCCGACACGTTGGTCGAGCAGTTGACCACCTGGACCTCGCCCTCGGATGTGGAAGTGACCTACTAATGAGCGACAAGCCCTTGCGTATCGTTCACTCTGAAGCCGCGACCAGTTTCGGAGGACAGGAGAGCCGAATCTTCAAAGAAATGGTGGCTATGCGGGATCAAGGTCACTACCTCGAGGCGATTTGCCAGCCCAATGCACAATTGGCGACTCGTTTGCGCGATGCAGGTTTTGTTGTGCATACCTTGCTCATGGACGGCGCACTGAATGTCGCTCGAGGCATTCTCAGCATCAGACGAATTTTGAAGCAGGGTGGTTTTGACGTGCTGAATACCCATAGTCGCCAAGATACAGTTATTGCTGCATCAGCAGGTCGTCTTGCGGGGACACCCCTCATCGTTCGCACGCGCCATCTGTCGAGCAAAATTAACTCCTTGTTGTCCTACACTTGGTTGCCGCACCGAATTACAACGGTCAGCGATTATGTAAGAAGGGTGCTCCTTGCCAAAGGGGTGCTCGGATCAAAAGTTGAGACCGTGCATAGCCCCATCGCGTTGCCACCTATGCCAGAGTCCTCCACTTTACGTGCGGAATTGGGCTTAGCAGCCTCGGATGTGATTGTGGGTTGTGTTGCCGTGATGCGATCCAATAAAGGGCATGAAATTTTACTGGAGGCGATTGCTCCGTTACTGAAATCTCGTCCAAATTTGCATCTGGTTCTCGTCGGAGCAGGGTCACCAACCTACGAGCGTGTTGTTCATAAAGTCTCGGAGCTTGATATTGCCAGTCAAACCCACTTGATGGGCGCGCGCAAAGACGTTCCGAACCTGTTAGTAGGCATGGATTTGTTCTGCCTGGCAACGAAAGAAGAGGCATCTGGTACAGTCTTCGTCGAAGCCGCTGCGCATGGACTTGCCACAATTGGCACGAATGTGGGCGGCGTCGCAGAAATGGTCATTGATGGCGTCACGGGGCTTTTGGTACCCAAAGATGATGTGCTAGGTTTTCGTCAGGCAATTACCCGCTTAATTGATGATCCTGCGCTGCGTAAAAAATTAGGGCAGGCGGGCTACACTCGCGTGCGCACCGAAGGAATGTTTCACATACAGACACTATCCCGTAATACCGAACGTGTTTATCGTCGCTGGTTGGCGGAACTCGCACCACAACGTTATGCATAAAAATACAAAAGAAGTATGAAAACTGCATGTTGCGTACCGGTCTTGATGTATCACCATGTCTCTCCAGAGACAGGCCCCATCACAATGAGCCCGAAAAATTTCGAAAGCCAAATGAAAGGTTTGGTTGACGAAGGCTACACAACGCTCACGTGTGATCAGTTTGCTGATTTTCTAGCAGGCAAACCCACGCCACCGAAGTCTGTGTTGCTGACGTTTGATGACGGTTATCTAGATAACTGGGTGTACGCACATCCCATTCTGAAAAAATATGGTCTGCGTGCGACGATTTTTGTAGTGACCGGGTTGATCGGAGAGGGACCAGTGCGTGCTTGCGCTGAGCAAGGGGCCGATGCTTTGCCACGTCTACCTAGCCACCTCGAATGTCGAGCGTTGTGGGCTGTCGGGTCAACAGACTCTGCCATGTTGCGCTGGAGCGAAATCCAGGCGATGCGTGAAGCAGGTACGTTTGAATTCCATTGTCACACGCATACACACACTCGCTGGGATCAGGTATCCAAAACGCGTGAGGAGTGTTTGGCGCACATGCGGAAAGAATTTGAAGCCTCGCGCGCGTTGCTGAAGGACAATCTTGGAGAGGTATCCCAGCATTTCTGCTGGCCGCAAGGGTACTTTGCCGATGACTACGTCAGCCTGGCGCAAGAGTATGGTTTTCGTTATTTGTATACGACCGAGGCATACGGACAAAATCTTCGTGCATCGAATCCTTCCAAAATTTACCGTGTTGCAGTCAAAAACCGCAGCGCGCGTTGGTTCCTGCGGCGCATCTGGATCGCTGGTCATCCGGTAGTTGGGCCACTCTACAATAAATGGCGGTCATGGAAACGCAAGCTTCGGGGTTAGGTTTGGGTCTGTCGGTGATTATTATCACTAAGAACGAGGCTGCACACATTGCGCAATGTCTCGCTTCCGTTTCGTTCGCCGACGAAATCATTGTGCTGGACTCGGGTAGCACCGACAACACGGTAGAGCTCGCGCGTCAGGCTGGCGCACAAGTGCATCAGTCTTCTGATTGGCCAGGTTTTGGAATCCAAAAGAACCGGGTCTTGGCGCTGGCGACCAAGGAGTGGGTGTTTTCGATTGATGCGGATGAACGCGTCACACCTGCGTTGCGCGACGAGATCATTGCTACGCTACAGGCACCAAAGTGTAATGGTTACGAAGTCAATCGTTTGTCTGAGTTCTGCGGCAAGCCGATCCGGCATAGTGGTTGGTGGCCAGATCCAGTGTTAAGACTATTTCGACGCGATTCTGGAAAGTTTAATGACGTGCTGGTGCACGAGAGCGTATCCCTGTCAAAAGGCAAGACAGGGCGTCTGAAATCGCACCTGTTGCATTACCCCCATCCTACGCTTGACTCCTTAATCGATAAGATCAATCGTTATTCAGGCGAAGCTGCAAAAATGATGCTTGCCAAGGGCACGCGCACGGGTGTGCCAAAGATTGTGGTCCATAGTATGTGGACGTTTATTCGAATCTATTTTTTAAGATTGGGCATACTCGATGGTCGACATGGTTTTGTATTGGCTGTTACCGCAGCATCAGGAAATTTTTTGCGCTACTCAAAGTTGATGTTTTTAGTCGAAGCCAAGGATCAAGCTGAACGCGACAAAGACCGTAAATCATGAAAATTCTCTATACAAATTTTCATGGACATAACGGGGGCGGTCACGTCACCTACATCGTCAATCTGCTGCGTGGCCTCGGTGCGCAACATGATTTTACAGTTGCAACACCTTCCTCGAGTCGGCTGTACCGTCTTGCTTCGGCTATCCAAGGTGTCAAGATAGTCGACATACCTTACACAACCCGTCCCTCATCGTGGCTTGGGCCCCGGGCGCAATTACGAGCTCTGATTAAGCGTGAACACTTTGATGTCATTCATGTCAATGGCTCGGCTGATCACAAGCAGGTGATGCTTGCGGTGCTTGGTCTACATCCACGTCCGCGTATTGTCTTCACCAAGCATAACGACCATCCGTTAAAAAGTTTTGGGAATTGGCTGCGTGCGCAATATGTAACCGATTGCGTGATCGCCGTGAGCGATTATGTCAAGGGCTTGGTGCTCGATTCGCCCTACAAACATTGCGAGATCAGAACTATTCGGAACGGGATTGATACGGATTTCTTCTCACCCGTTTCTGCACAAGAGAAGCTAGCCCTGCGACAGTTGCAGCTAGGTTCAGAGATGCAGGATAAGTTGGTGTTGGTCAGTACCGGTGGTACAGATTTTGAAAAAGGTTGGTTGGATCTGGTGGCGGGTGTTGCTCTGTTGCCCGTGGCGCTCAGGCAACGCTTTCATATCGTTGTCGCAGGGAATTATCCCGAACCGGAGCATCTCGAACGTGTAGAGTCCTTGGGAATGACCCCGCAGGTCAGCTTCCCTGGATTAGTCGATGATGTTCGTTCGGTTTTAGCAGCCGGTGACATCGGGTTTGTACTGTCTTACAGAGAAGCCTTATCCTTTGCCTGTCGTGAACTGATGGGTTTGGGGCTACCGGTCCTTGTGACGCGCATCGGTGGACTGCCAGAAAATCTGGTTGAGAACGAATCTGGTTGGATTGTGCCTGCGCAATCGCCAGAACAAATTGCGCTAATCTTGGCAAAAGTTCTTGAACAGCCCGAGGTTCTCAAGCAAATGGGGCAGTGTGCGAGGCAACATGCCGTGCAGCATTTTCAACTTGCTGAGTTTGTACGACTCACCCTCGGTGCTTATTGCGGAGAGTCTGTAGGGCAATTATGAGCCAACCTATTCCGATCTTGATGTACCACCAAGTCGCTGTGCCGGCGCCGCGCGGTACGCAATTTCGTGGGCTGACCGTACATCCCACGAGTTTCAGGCGCCAAATGGCTTGGATGAAGCGACTCGGATATCGCGGCCAAAGCATGCGCGACTTGGCACCCTATCTAAGGGGAGAGCGTCAAGGTAAAGTTTTCGGCATCACGTTTGATGACGGTTTTCGTAATGTGTTTGAAAACGCCTTGCCCGTGCTGTCAGATTTAGGATTCACGTCAACCAACTATTTTGTTGCGAATCAATTTGATGGCGGAAACGTGTGGGATCGAGAAAAAAATATACCTTTCTCGCCCTTGATGTCTCTGACCGAAGTGCGTGCCTGGGCGGCAGCTGGGCAAGAGGTTGGTTCGCATACCCTTGATCATGTGCACCTGCCGGAGGTCTCGCCGGACGAGGCTCGTCGCCAGATTCGTCTTTCCCGAGAGATTCTCGCGCAAGAATCGGGTGCAGAGGTCACTGCATTTTGTTATCCCTACGGTGACTTTAAGTCTGAGCACGGTGTGCTGGCCAAAGAGGCAGGGTACACGAGTGCAACGACCACGCATCGTGGCTTGGCGAATGCTGCCGATGATCCGTTCTTTTTACCCAGGGTAGGCGTCTGGCGCACAACGCACATGCTGCGCTTTCTACAGAAATGTTTGACTCGTCATGAGGAGCGTCGACGTGCCTAAGCGCTTGCGTATCGCTTTGTTCACAGAATGTTTTGGTCAGAAATTTGGTGGTGCCGAGTCGTATGCCGTAAATTTATTTCGTATCCTGGCACAACGACATGATGTCACCGTGTTCGCTCGTGAGTTTGATCACGACTTGCCGGTCAAGCAGCACGTAATCTCTACCCCTTCTTGGTGCCCGACCTGGTTGGGTCTTTGGTTGTTTTCCGCTCGTTGTCACGAGCTGGCACAGACTGGTTTTGATATTACCCACAGCCACACGAACGCTGGCTCAGCCAATATTCAGCTCATGCATGTGTCGCCTGTGCGCTATCGCCGATTTTTTAATCGGACGTTCTTCCAAAAGCTCTTGGTGTGTTTGACCCCTTCGCAAGTCGCCTACTTGTGGCTAGAGTCCCAGGCCGTGAAGTCCAACCCCGGACATGTGCTTGTGACGGTTGCGCCCTTGGTCAAGCAACAGCTCCAAGTAGCTTACGGGCCGGATCTCGCAGTCGAGGTTGTCACTCCAGGGGCTGAGCCTGTCCGACCAAACGAAGAGGTGCGCCAACGCGTCCGTGCGGAACTTGGGTGGGGGCCGCAGGACATTGGTTGTTTGCTCGTGGCGCGTAACCCACTCAGAAAAGGCTTGCTTGCGGTCTTGCGTGCGATGCTTCTATTACCCAATACCTTTCGACTCGCGGTGGTGGGTACGAATGCAGATGTTCAGAAATTCGTAGCTACGCATTTTTCTTCCGTGCTTGAGCGCGTGCATCTAATACCCGCAACACCGGAAGTTGCCCCTTATTACCTATCCGCCGATGTGTATGTGCATCCTACCTTGCAAGACAGCTTTGGGATGGCACCGCTCGAGGCGATGGCACATGGTTTGCCAGTTGTTCTAAGCGGAGCCGCCAACTGTGGTTTCGCGCAGTACGTCACCCATCGGCAGAATGCCTGGGTGCTAGATGACCCCCACGATGCAGAGCAGATTGCTGCGGGGTTGCGTACCTTGGGTACAGATTCGGTCGTGCGCGAACGAATGATCGAGCAAGCGGCTAAGCTTGTTGCAGATTTTTCTTGGACAGCGATTGCAGACCAGTACGAAAATCTTTATGCAAAAAGTTTGGCTGAGCGGGCAGATAGCAGCGGTAGCTTCAAAGCGATTAGATCCAGCCCCTGAGCTTATACCCTAAGAGCCCGAGATACTCCTTAATAATTGTGCGGCTGGCTTCCAAGCTACGTACATGCGGCCACCAAAGGGCTGGCGGCTCTTCTTCCGGGAGTACGATTTGTGGCGCACTGCTAGCGGGAATGGCTTTGATTCCACGCTTTTCTGCCGCCGCTTGGGCACGTGGCATGTGCAACGCAGAAGTCACTAACAACGCTGAGTTCAGTTTGTGCGAGCGCAGCAGAATTTCGCTATAGCGCAGATTTTCATAGGTGTTACGGCTTTCGTTTTCCAGGATGATGGCAGAGTCAGGAATGCCGCGTTGCTTAAGCAGGCGTGCCATGCC
>CAIYWO010000118.1 GCA_903929925.1 uncultured beta proteobacterium
GCGTATTGAAGCAGGAGCAAAGCGCGTGGAAATCATTCTTGATAAAGAGATATCACGCGCGTTAGATGCTCTAGCCGACCACTATAAGGAACCGCGCAGCGACGTTATATCTACCTTGATTGCTAAGGCAGCAACCAAGGTTCTCAAGAAATAAAACTTGAAAGTGCCGCGATATGTTCAGCTTATTTAACGCGCGCCTGGACGGTTGACAGGTCCGCCGCGGTTAGCTCCCTCGCCGTGTACGCGGGCTCCTTCAGCACCTGGCGCACCAACACCTGGAGCGACACCTGGTCCGGGTGCACCTACGCCGGGTCTAACACCTGGTCCTGGGGCGCCAACACCTGCGCCGGGCAAGACGCCAACACCAGGGGCACCACGATCAACAGGGCGCGCAACACACCCTACTGGAACGCCTTCGGCAGTGCAGTGAACAACCTGAGCAGAAACGTGGCTTGTTATGAAGGCGCTTAATGCGATGCAACTGCCGGCCGCAACACGAACCAATGTTCTCATGAGATTTACTCCGTAGGTGGTTAAAGGGTACTTAAATTGCGCTTCATGCTACCGCGACTGAACGACACATTGCGAGTCAAAACCTCACTTTTGTCGAAATTGTCAGGTACTGCGAGGAGTCGTTGTATTTACCCTCAAATAATGCTTACCTGCTGGCAGCGTAGCGCTTGGCGTAACTCCAACCAATTTGGGCGAGAGGTCGTGCTTTGGTTCCAGTCTCGAACGCATCGCTTGAGGCCGCAGTGCCATCGGCGGCTCGTCGAGCAATTCCTTGCAAAATCGCCGCCATCCTGAACAGGTTGTAAGCAATATAGAAGTCCCAGTGCTCAGCTCCGTCAAGACCAGTTGCCTCAGAGTATCGCTTCAGGTATTGAGCTTCGTCAGGAATACCTAGTGCAGCAAGATCTAACCCGCCTATCCCTCGCCACAACGAGGCAGGAATATGCCAGCTCATGCAGTGATATGCAAAATCTGCAAGGGGGTGCCCGAGCGTTGCGAGCTCCCAATCGAGCAGGCTGATCGCACGTGGTTCGGAGGGATGTAACACCAAGTTGTCTAAGCGGTAGTCACCGTGAACAATCGAGGTCTGCTCACCGGCAGGAATATTGGCAGGCAACCATTCGATTAAGGCATGCAGTTCGGGTATGTCTTCCGTATTTGCCTCTGTATACTGACGGCTCCAGCGCGCGATCTGGCGGCCAAAGTAGTTCCCCGGTTTGCCGAAGGTGTCCAGACCGACGGCAGCATAATCAACGCTATGCAATGCCGCAATGACACGATTCATATCCTGATAGACGCTGTTGCGATCCTCTTTAGAGAAATTCGGGAGTGATTGATCGACAATCACTCGCCCGTCTAGATACTCCATGATGTAGAAAGGTGTACCGACCACCTCCAGCTCCTCGCTGAACGCAAATAGCTTTGGGACTGGTACGTCGCTATTTTGTAACGCCTGCATGACGCGATACTCGCGATCCACCGCATGCGCGGAGGGCATCAGGGTACCTGGCGGCTTTTTTCTCAATACATAACGCTGGTGCCCACTCGTCAAAAGATATGTTGGATTGGACTGCCCGCCAGTTAATGGCTTCACAACCAGTGCAGCCTTATCCAACAATCCCTTTTCTTTTAACCAATCTGCGAGCACGTCCTGATCAAACGTCAGTGCTGTCGGTACGGACTCTGTCATAGCGAGCTCACGAGGTGGCCCCAATCAACCGCGAGGCTTGTTCCTGTCATAGCCTGCCCGGCCTCGGACGCAAGCAATAGGATCGGGCCATCCATGTCCGACATCTGACAGAAACGTCTGAACGGAATACGCGACTGCAATTTCTTTCCGGCCTCGCTTGCCAGGAAATCGCTATTTAAGTCAGTGACAACGTATCCCGGGAGGATGGCATTGACGCGAATGCCATAGCGAGCGAACTCGAGCGCCAGTGACTTAGTGAACTGTATGACGCCCGCTTTAGACGCGCTGTAACCAACCACCGCACCCGCGACACGTTCGCCGAGTATGGACGAGATGTTGATGATACTGCCTGGTTTTTTCTGTTTGACCAGTCTGCGCGCAGCCTCAGTGTCGACCAACCAGCAGCCTTTAAGATTTGTATCGAGAACTTGATCCCAGTCCTGCTCGGTTTGTTCGAGAGCAGGTTTCGCGACGGTGACACCTGCATTGCTAATAACGATATCCGCGAGAAGCCCCTTTGCCTCGATTGCATCGAAGCATGCTGTCACGCTAGTAGCACTCGTGACATCAAGAGGCACCGCGCAGGCTTGGCCGCCGAGCTGTTCAATCTCTCTGACAAGTGCATCGAGACGATCGACTCTGCGCGCCGCGACAACGACATGTGCCCCAGCCTGTGCCAGAGTGAGGGCGATGTGGTGTCCGATGCCACTCGATGCGCCAGTCACTACTGCAGTACGTCCTGCGAGACTGAACAGTGCGCCTGTTTTGTGGTGGGTGGTCATACGCGTTTTTCTCCGGCTTCGATAATCTTGCGCGCCATGCTCCAGCGATGCACTTCGCTCGGACCGTCGTAGATCCTAAAAGCACGCATGTCTGTGAAAATTCGCATGACCATCGTCTCTCCGGTGACGCCTTGGCCACCTAGTATTTGCACGCACCGGTCTACAACGCGCCATTCAGCCTCCGAACAAACGACTTTTGCTCGGCTTGATTCAAAGTTCGCACCGTGTCCCTGGTCAAGAATCCAGGCAGTGTGCGCAATATGTAGACGACTTGTCTGCAGATCCATATCGTTGTCGGCCAACATAAAGCCTACGCCTTCGTGCTTGCCCAAGATTCTGCCAAACGCTTCCCTTTTACGGGCGTAGTCGGTTGCGATGTCATGGGCACGCCGCGCTTGCCCAAGCCAACGCATGCAATGTGTTAGCCGCGCTGGAGCAAGACGTACTTGCGCGTATTTAAAACCTCGTCCGAGTTCACCCAAGACGTCCGTCGCGGGGATACGAACATTCTCGAAGCTCATCACGCAATGACCGCCGGTAAAACAGCTATCCATGGCATCCATCTGACGCGTCACGTTGATACCTTCGCGGCTCATGTCGCTCAGAAACATCGTCGCTGAACCGTCTTCCATTTTTGCCATGATGATGACGTAGGTGGCACCCTCGGCGCCAGTAATGAACCATTTTGTACCGTTGATCACGTAATGGTCACCATCCTTGACAGCAGTGGTCTGCATCATTGATGGATCTGCCCCCGCGCCGGGGCTTGGCTCTGTCATGGCAAAGCACGAGCGGATATGTCCTTGAACCTGCGGGCGTAGCCAGCGTTCTTTCTGTTCAGGTGTGGCCACGACCTCCATCAAATGAATATTGCCCTCGTCAGGAGCATGGATATTCATGGCGGTTGGACCTAGGGGCGAATAACCCGCTTCCTCAAACACGACTGCTTTTTCAGCGTGCGTTAGCCCCAAACCACCCAGCTCAATTGAGGCGTGTGGCGTCAGTAAGCCAGCTGCCCTCGCGTGGGCGACCAGTTCGTTACGCAGCTCCTCTGTGGGCCCATGGGCTGTCGCTCGAGGATCTCGCTCCAGAGGAATGATGACGTTCGCGATAAAGGCACGGGTGCGTGCTTGCAAGTCAAGTTGTCGTGGGGAAAGAGAAAATTCCATCATTGCATCCTGGTAAAGAATACGTGCCTGATTGGCTTCGCATCCGTAGACTTTCTGGGTACTATCTAATAAATTTTTCGCGATTATTTCCTATTATCGCAATTCCACAGATTTCCGCACATGCCAATCCCCATGCGACGTATTGAACATCCTGGTATACCTGCACAAGAGCGCATCCACAGCGCGATCTGTCAGGTGCAGTCTTTTGATGCGACTCTTGAACCGGGTCGCAGTTTGATCGATTCGGTGGAGATCGCCATGGGGCGCTTAGGGGTATCCAGCGCCGCGATGAGGCTGAGTGGAGGCTCTTTTGATTGTTTCGCCTATTGCATGCCGGCACTGTCCAAGACGAGTGATCATGCGGTTTACTTTAGTGAGACCTTTCGTGTCCAAGGTCAAGTTTCGCTTGAAACAGCCAGCGTGACGTACGGTGTCCGCGATGGGCAGCCTTGGCTGCACTGTCACGCAGTCTGGCGGGAGCCGGACGGCAGACGTCACTGCGGCCACCTGCTTCCTGATCAGGTTCAAGTTGTCAACGAAATTAACGCGACCGGCAGTGCAGTGCATGGCGCTGAATTTGCCGTAACACCGGATGCAGAAACGAATTTTTCATTGTTTATGCCCAGAGTGACACCGAGCCAGTTTGTAACCGCAGGCGTGCAAACGGCTGATCAGACACCGGCATCGTATATCGTTCGGCTCTCTCCAAACATTGATGTTTGTTGCGCGCTTGAGAATTTCTGTTTAGAGAAGGGCATTGCCTCGGCAGTGATACAAGGTGGGGTCGGTAGTACCGTTGGCGCAGTATTCGACGATGGGCGATCCGTCGAGCCCTTCGTGACAGAGTTGTTGATTCGGTCCGGCGAGATACGTACTGATGCCGACGGTCAACCGAAAGCTCTGATAGATATAACGATGGTGGATTACCTGGGATCCGTCTCAGAGGGTGTGCTGGCACGAGGTCAAAACCCTGTACTCGTTACCTTTGAGCTGGTTTTACAGCCGCTCGGCGCCTAGCGCGACACCGAGCGTGTTACACGTCTTCTTAGAACTTAAATGTCACGCCTAGTGTCACACCATAGAGGCTTTGATCTGTCGTGACATTATTGGTTTTTTGTTTGTAGTAAAGATTCTTCACCCCCAGCGTCGTATCGCCCCAAGAGAACGCGCGTCCAACACCAATCATTTGCTGGCTGGTCACTTCCGTGTTGCTGCTGCCACCGCCTACGTCGATATAAAAAGGAACAAAGTAATCACTGCTCCCCAACTGCACGCGGCCTTTGAGACCAATGATTGGATCGGTAATGGTGATTGATTTGGATTTAGTCAATCCGCGAGAAGTCCCTTGGACGTCGATTGCGGTTGATGTGCGCAGGTCCAGCACTCGGACACCCGCAAGAGCATCAACATAGGCTGTTGGGCTGTTGTGCAGGGTGTAGGTTGCGCCTACGGTATAAATTCCTTGCTCGACTGTGGTTTTGCTACCCAAGTCAATCGCGCCGCGCATCGGTGAGTCTTGAGCTGAAATTTTTGAATAAACAAGGTCTGCTGCGAGGCCAAACCGGCCCTTATGCGCTTCAAGCGTGATCATCCCAGCAGCATTTAAGTGCGATAAAAGCTCGCCGCTCTTTAAATCCGCACGTCCGATCTGTGTGTCATCGTAGTAAACACTTCCGTTGATGTTTACAAGCCACAAGTAGGGTGTGACATTGAAGCGCCACGTGTCAGTAACTTGGAAAACAGGCTGCGGCTTATTCGCGGACTGGGTTTGTGCTATTGCAACCGACCCGACTGAAGCACCAATCATAAACATTGCTGCAAGGGCTGTTTTCTTTAACAAATTGTGATGGGTTGTCATGATAGTTGTCGATTTTTTGGATGAGCTTGCGTTCTAGACGTTGCAGTTTAACCTGATGTCGATGGCTGCTAGCCCGGTAGAAAGGTCAGCTAAGTAACGACGTTGCGTTGGTATATCAGTTGTCTGAGGAACGCATGTCGGCTAGGATTACGGAAATGTCACTATCGTTTGTGCGATGCAGCAACTCGCGGCATCTGCTCGCAGGTATTTGCTTAGTCACCCAGTACAACTAGGAATGCAACACTATGCATACTGCTTTGACCAGGACCCTCGGGATTCGTCATCCCATTATCCAAGGCGGAATGCAGTGGATCGGACGCGCCGAGCTTGTTGCAGCCGTCTCAAATGCAGGTGCATTAGGTACCTTGACTGCTCTGACACAACCGACGCCGGAAGCACTCATAGATGAGATCGCTCGGGTAAGAACGCTGACCGACAAGCCTTTCGCGGTCAACTTAACATTTCTACCCACGCTTAAACCGGTGCCATACGAGGCATACCGCGATGCAATCATTTCGTGTGGTGTTCGGATTGTTGAGACCGCCGGCAATAACCCGTCCGCACACATGCCTGCTTTGAAAGCCGCTGGCATCACGGTGATCCACAAATGTACGACTGCCAGGCACGCGTTAAAGGCACAACAGATTGGCGTTGACATGGTCAGCATCGACGGGTTTGAGTGCGCTGGACACACTGGCGAAGAGGACATACCGGGTTTGATTTTGATTCCTGCTGCCGTCGCAAAGTTATCGATTCCTGTCATTGCCTCAGGTGGATTTGGAGACGGGAAGGGACTCGTTGCTGCGCTTGCCTTGGGTGCAGAAGGCATCAACATGGGTACGCGTTTCATGTGCACCCAAGAGTCGCCCGCACACATCAATATTAAAGAGGCAATTGTTAAAAATGCCGAGACCGATACGGCTCTGATTCTACGTAGCCTGCGTAACAGTAGCCGTGTCGCACGGACGCAGCTTGCGCAAAGCATTATCGATATGGAGAAGGGCGGAGCGACGATTCAGGAAATCGGTCCCAAAGTCGCTGGCGCCAAGGGTCGCGCAGTATATGAAGAAGGTGATATTGAGGGCGGTATCTGGACCGTTGGTATGGTGCAAGGCTTGATTCACGATATTCCTACCTGTGCACAGTTAGTGCAACGTATCGTCGATGAAGCCGAACATATCATCGCACAGCGCTTAACACGCCTGATCGATTCTAAGGGCTAGATTCAACCTGTTTTGGTTTAGAGCAAATGTATTCATCTCCTATTGACGACCACGTCATTGTAAAAAAAGCATTGCGGGCTATTGCGTTAAATCGAACCCCCGGATACAGTTTTTGTGGAAATTTTTTCGATTTTTCTTACGATTCAGCAGATCAAGATCACTCCATTGTGCACATCAAGCCTGAAGCACAAAGCGTAGGGGTAAGCGGGCAGATCCATACAGTTGTGCAAGCGATACTCGCAGATATGGGGCTTGCGACCTGTCTGCGTTACAACATCGGGGACCGCCATCGCACTGCAACCGTATCGTTATCCTTGCAGTTCACTGGCGTGGTGCCAAACGGCACTCTTGTCGCGACAAGTTATTCACAAGCACATTTGCAAGGCGTCCAAGGTCGACAAGGTATTAGCCAAACAAGACTGACCTGTGGTGATGAGCTCGTGGCGATCGGCAGTGCGGCATTTATGATTTTGCCCATGCCTGAGGGCAGCATCCTGCCACCAGTGCCTTGGGTATCTCAGAAGCCCCCGGCCAATCCTCTTCTGGACCTAGAAAGCCTCAACGACAAGGAACAGTGGATACTGAATCGTGTTCGACACTCAGTCGCGGTATGCGAAAAAAGCGGGCAGAATTTCTTGTCCCATTTTTTTACACTTGCACCACAGTTGATCGAAGGTGGCGCGGTATCCGAGGTTGAAAATGGCCCACACATTGGCAACCGCGTTGGGCACGTGCAAGGGGGCATTATCCTTGCCATTGGCATGGTCTGCGCAAGCGCTGCTCTAGGCGACGAGTGGCTCTTGTCAGGCGTGACTGCGACCTATATTAGCCCTGGCGAGGGGGATGTAATTCGGGCCCATGCCGTGATTGTTCACCAAGGCAGGATGACGGCAGTGGTAAAGACATCCGTGAAGTCTGGGTCAGGAAAGGTTGCACTCGAAGTGCTCTCGACACACGCACGTCTCGCTTAGGCGGCCGTGTCCGATCTTTGTGCTTTGGCTTTAGGCTTTCGATACCGGTTATAGCCCCAAAGATACTGCTCGGGCATTTTACGAATTAATGCTTCCATTTCTTGATTGATAACAGTTGCTGCCGCCACGGCGTCGTCAGGGAGCGGGGCCTCAAGGCGCTTGCAGTGAAGAAGGTAGCCTAGTCCGATCGCTTTGCGCTCAACGGCTACAACGAGAATCGGTGATCCGGTGAGCTGTTGTAACCGGTGCACGAGCGTCATCGTGTAGGCTGGTTTTCCGAAAAATGGTGCCCATACTCCTTCCCCATCGGCAGGAACCTGATCAGGCAGGATACCGACCAGTCTCCCGCGCAGAAGTGTCTTTACCAACGTTCGGACACCGCGTTGGTTGGCGGGTGCCATCGTCAGCTGTCTGCGCGAACGCATTTTGATGATCCAGTCTGTTAGCCACGCCATACGCGGCGGTCGGAATAAAGCTGTGCACGGGTAGCGAGCACCAAATATCGGTCCGAGCAGCTCAAAACAGCCCAAATGCGGGGTCAGGAGAATTACGCCTTTTTTTAGGCTAATGGCGTCATCGATTTGCTGCCAGTGATCGCACTGCAGCACTGCGTCCATTGCACGTTCATCCCGTCTGGTCCACCAGTACGGCACCTCGAACATCAGTTGGCCCACGCTCATCATTGCTGCCCGAAGCATGCGAGGATTTGAATCCGAAAATGCCTGTTGCAGATTTTTGCATGCAGATTCTTTGTAGCTACCCGGCAAACACCAGGCGAGCCAACCAAAAAATTTCCCGAGTCGGTGCAGTACCGATAGGGGAAGGGCGCCTAGGGACTTAAAAACTAGAGTGATAACTGGCGGACCGATTTTTTCTAGCATACTGTGAACGTCTCCGTAACCCCAATCATAATGCCTTGCAGATAAAATGGTGCCATAAGCCACCCTAACTCGTCTTGGATGACCAATGAAACTGTCTGAACTAATCACACCCGCTGCTTTGATAGATGTTGCGCGCATGCAGAATAATATCAACCGTATGCAGCAGCAGACCGATCGACTGGGTGTGGCATTTCGTCCCCATGTAAAGACATCAAAGTGCGTAGACGTGACGCAGGCTCAGGTTCAGGCAGGCGCAACAGGGATTACCGTTTCAACTCTCAAGGAGGCCGAGCAGTTTTTTGAGGCCGGTATCCGCGATATTCTTTATGCGGTCGGTATTGCTGCAAATAAGTTGCCCCAAGCAGCCGCCTTGCAAACACGCGGCTGTGACTTAAAAATACTGACCGACAGCGTGGCCAGCGCTCAAGCGATTGTTGACTTTGCGCGGGTGCGGGGCATCGTGTTTAAGGTTTTTATTGAGATCGACACGGACGATCATCGCTCGGGTATTAAGCCAAACGCGGCCAGCCTGCTTGATGTGGCAAAAGTGCTGTCAGACGGCGGGATGGTAATCCAAGGCGTGATGACACACGCTGGGTCTAGCTACGATCTAAATACGCCAGAGGCTTTAGTCAAGATGGCCGAGCAAGAGCGATTTGGTTGCGTGCATGCTGCTGAGCGTCTTCGTGCTGCGGGTTTTTCTTGCCCTGTCGTCAGTGTTGGTTCCACACCAACGGCTTTAGCCGCGCAAAACCTTGAAGGTGTGACCGAAGTCCGCGCCGGCGTCTATGTGTTTTTCGATTTGGTCATGCAAAATGTTGGTGTCTGTCAATTAGAAGATATTGCGTTAAGTGTACTGACAACGGTGATCGGTCATCAGGAAGAAAAAGGCTGGGCGATTGTCGATGCAGGCTGGATGGCCATGAGTCGTGATCGTGGCACACAAAAGCAGACAACGGATTACGGTTACGGACAGGTCTGTGATCTTGCCGGTGATGCTCTTAAAGGGTATGTCATTTCTGGTGCAAACCAAGAGCACGGCATCATCTCGCGCACAGGTACTCCTGACATGGACATCGTGAAACGTTTTCCGGTCGGTACAGCACTGCGTATTTTGCCTAATCACGCGTGTGCAACTGGCGCCCAGTTTCCCGAGTATCAAGCACTCGATGCTCAGGGCAAGATTCAAACTTGGACTCGCTTTTACGGTTGGTAGATCTGATCAATCTAGCCACCCGGTAGTTTGCGTATTGAAGGGTCAGCGTAGTTGCTTCACACTCATCACTGTTTACTTTTTTGATGAGGTTGTGATGAGTTCACCAGTTCCATACAAGCAAGCATCGGGTTCGCACCTGCATAGTCAGCGCGGTCAAGGCATGACCGAGTACCTCATTATTGTTGCTCTCGTCGCAGTTGCAGCAATCGCGGTCTATCAATACTTTGGGCAGGTACTCCGTGCCCAAACCGCAGCCATTGCGAAGGAACTCGCTGGCGAGGATGGAAGCCAAGAGACCCGAACTGCCCGCTCTGCAGCACAAGGCGCGAAGACAGAGGCAAAACGTAAGTCTTTGAACGACTTCACGGGTAATGCCGACAAGAGTAGCAGATAAGATCTCGAGCGATTGTGAGACATAGCGATGTAGTCGTCCAATCCGGACAGACACTTATGCTCGGTGTTGGGCTATTGGCGCTGACTGTCCTGGCATGGCTTCTCATGCTTCAAGTGGGTGGATGGGCGCATAACAAGTCGTCTCTTCACCGCGCAACGGATGCTGCCGCCTACAGCGCTGCGCTCGTCTATGCCCGGACTCTGAATCTGCATGCCTATTTGAATCGAGCTCAACTCGCACATCAGGTTGCCCAGCTCCATCTTTTTTCATTGGCGTCAGCTGAACGGTTTCGTTCCAGACTTGCACGACAAGCCACGATGCACAATCCGCCGGCATCCTTACTTGGATTTCGGTTTGGCATGCATTACGCAGGCGCATACACATCCGCACGACAAGGTGGGCAAGGTGATACGGCTTTGGGCAATGCGTTGCACAAGGCGTTCGAACAACACGAACAACTTATTCACGCAGCGCTTGATCACCTTAGGCAATCAAGAATGAATGCGAGCTCCGAGATCAGTCGTAGTCTGGAAAATACACTGGTGATGAATCTGGGCAAGAGTGGCTCTGATAATCGTGGGGAGTCTCTCGATGCTTTAGGCGCGCGCTATCGGATCGTGCGCGATGATTCTGTCAACTTTATTGTCAGTCGTCCGACCACAGAGCACGACTGGTTCGACATGTTGCAAGCGGTGAGGGCGCGTTATCGCTACCTAGACGACCGACGCGTTGTTGCCCGAAGTTTCAACGGTATGAATTTTCGTTGTCCTTGGATGCAGCATCAGCTCAGACGTCGAGGAAGCTTGAAAATATCGCGTGAGGGAGTTTGGGAGGGCGAGGAGACCCAATCGTTCCACAATATCCGCTTCAATCGATCCATTGGTTGTTACTACCGCGAGTATCCAATGGGCTGGGCAAAGTTAGCGACGCACGCCAACGGCTCAAGCGGCTTAGGTTCCTCTGAGGAAGCGATGCAATCGTTCAAGGACAAGCCATTTTGGAAGTGGGCTTCGGAACGTGCGTGGACGGGTTGGAATCTGTTTGGTGGCACTCGAAACCCTTTGGCGAAGCGGTGGGCAGAACAAGCACCGGTAGTCTGGCGTGCAAGGCAGCAGGCCCAATATAGCCGTTTGAATCCGAAGCACCACACGACAGCGGCCGTCATTGCACTTGAGGTTGAGCAAAGTTGGCGTGACTTTCCACGACTGCGCTCAGTTGCTGCCGCAGAGTCTTACTTTATGAACCCAATGACGAATCGTGGTTTGTCTGCTGCGCCGACCTTATTCCAACCCTTTTGGTTGGCGCGACTTGTCCCTGTGCCAAATGCGCGGACTTCACGGTCTGATCCTGATGGGACTGCAAAATGAGGAAGCATATGATCGTTCAGCTTGGCCAAGGGCTCATCGAAAGTTTGCTTGTATTAGCCACCTTACTTATCGTGCTGTGCAGCATACATAGTACGGCAGGGTTACGTCAGTTAACGTTAACAGCAATCTATGAAAGCGCCTTGACTGTGTTTAGTGGAAGAGGGCACTCATCATTCTCCGACAGCATCACTGAGAACGGTAGAACTGAACAGAGTATCGACAATGAACTTTTAGGGCGTCAATCGGGCTTTCTCACCCGGGGGGCTGACATACAGCATTTGCCTACTCACGCTATCGGTAGGTATCAACAATTTCCGAACACTGTCTCGACCATACAAAGATTCAGTTATCTATACACCGGTGCTGGGAGAGCAAACTCTACTCAGGCCGTTCATGCCAACATCGGCAGCTCAAAGCGGGTTTGGCGTAGCGCATCATTGCAAAGTGAGCGTGTCGCGCGCCAAGTCGCACTTCGAACGCGTCCGATTGACTCAGTATGGCGGCGAGCAGCGCCACAGTTCGACTGGCTTAGCGCCTGGACTGAGCTTGTTCCTCGATCATCGACTCGGACACGAAAATGAATATCAGGTGTTGTGGTGCAGGCTTAAGCGCGGTTTTATGGCTGGCCGGAGTATCTTCGTGCGCGGCTAAGGAGGTGTTGCCATCTCTAGCACCAGATCTTGCATACCATTCTTTGGTAGATAAGTTGTGCATCCAAGGGTACTCAATGCGTATCTATCGTATCAGCGGACGCATTGATATCGAGCGTGGAAAAAACAAGGTAGCCAGCATCGTACCGGTTGGGTCGCTTGCTGAAATTGAACGCGACTACTTACTCGCCCAATGGGGTAGTGCAATTGAGTCCAGACTGCTCGGACTATGGTCCGTCGCTCCCGCTCAAGTGGAGGGGATCTACTCCGTGTTAGTGGTTGATAAAGCGAGGCAGCCACACCTCAAAGCGCTAGATTGTTTCGTGAGTGATCCACCCCCAAAACCGATGATTGCGTGGCTACAACCTCGAATGGGCTTGTTAACTCTATTTTCGATTGTTGATCAGTCACTGCATAAGCCAACATACATTGTCATGTACTCGAGCTGGCTAGGACCGAACGCACTAGAGGGTTTAGTCAAAGCAGCGTTACAAGCAGATGGATGGATCCTTAGCATTGGTCATGCCGGCAAAGCTCCAGCCATAGTCACCCGAACCCTTAGCGCCACGAAAGAACAAGCAAAACTTGACTTGAGTATCTTTTCTGCACAAGGCACCTCTGTCATGTACGTGGTTGCCCAGTAAAGCGAATATATGATCAAAAGTGAACGTCAGAAAAAGTGGTCGCTATTGGCTTTGTCGATTACTCTCGGGTGCTGCTCTGCCTGGTCAATCAGTAGCCATCTCGCGGACAAGACGAGAGAGCTTGAAAGTCGCAATCGTGTTGAGTACGTAACCATCCTTGTTGCTGCGCGCGAGCTTAAGCAGGGTGACTTACTTGCGCAGGAGGATCTCCATGAGTATGCCTTTCAAGCGCAGGGAATTGCTCACGACGTCGTGCATGCGGACGACATAGGTACTGTCATCGGTAAGCGTTTACGTACAGATTTACATCAAGGAGCCTGGATTGTAAGCAGCGCTTTGGCAGAACCTATCGTGCCGAGGCTTGCCGAGCGCTTAAGTCCTTCTTTACGTGCCATCACACTATCGGTTGATTCTGTTAATGCCATGTCCGGATTGCTTAAGCCCGGAGATCGCGTGGATCTATTCGTGTCATTTGATCATGCAGGTAGACGCGTCACTGCACTATTACTTGGATCCGTCGAAATAATTGCGACGGATCAATATACAAAGGATTTTGAACCTCCCCTGGAGAAAAGTGAACGTGATTATTCGACGATTACTGTCGCCGTGTCTCCTGCGGATTCCATCCTGCTGGTGGCAGCCAGACAAACCGGAATAATCAGTGCAACGATGAGCGCACAAGATGCTTTAGAGCCTAGCAGGCCCTCAGACACGGTCGCGTTGAATCTTGCCGAGATGCTTGGCCTGCAGGCGATTGGTTCAGATCAGCCCGCGCAGGTCATTTATGGTGATCGACTAGATACCGATTTCGAGCGCGAGGCCGCTGAGGGTCAACGAGCACGATGAGTCTTGATCGGTTTCTTTGGTTTGGCTTTATTTTTTTTGCACTCGGACTCCCCGTATGCGCTAGTAAAGAACTGGCCCTTGAGCTCGAGGTCGGAGCCTCTCAGGTCCTGCGGCACAAGAGCGTTCAGCGGCTTGCAGTCGGCAACGGTCAGGTTGTACAAGCTTCTGCGCTTAGCCCAACCGAGGCGATTGTCTTTGGCAAGCGCCCAGGGATAACAACCGTCAATATTTGGATCACGAAAACCTCACATATCACCTACAGAGTACATGTTCGCCCTGAAGGCTACGCACAAGCGATGAAAGAGGTGAAGGCGATTCTGGCAAACATCCCAGGTGCTCGAACAACAGCTGCTGCTGGTCGAATCCTAGTTGAAGGTGACGACCTAACGGAAACCGAAAGGTCCACGCTTGTCCGGCTGGCGGGCCGTTATCCTGATTTCCTTGAGTTTTCCAATCAGTCTGAATGGGAGCGCATGGTCATGCTCGATGTTCAGGTTATCGAGATTCCGTCAGCAAGGATGCATGAACTCGGCGTGCGCTGGGACACCAACACTTCCCTTGGCATGCAGTCATCTCGTCTTTCGCTAACAGCACTTGTTTCGGCACGACTTGCCGCACTGTCAAAAACTGGTGAAGCAATTGTGCTTGCGCAGCCTCAGCTCCTAGCCCGCAGTGGGTCAACGGCGAGTTTCTCCGCTGGCGGAGAGGTACCGTACACCACACAAGATAAGGATGGGAAGGCGCATACGACGTTTAAGAAGTACGGGGTGCATCTCAACATAACGCCGCAGATTGGTCGAAATCTTGGAGTGCGCTCAAAAATCGAGATTGAAGTGAGCACTGTAGATCAAACTCTCGCCTCTGCGGCAGGGCCTGCATTGAAGGTTAGGCGCGCGTCGACTGACTTTAATGTTCGCTCGGGGCAAACCCTTGTACTCGGCGGTTTTATCTCACGTGAGCAGTTCGGTGACACGGAGGGTTTACCGGGAGCATCCGAGATCCCTGTACTAGGACAGCTATTTGGTGTGAAACGTGCGCACAGGAGTCAGACGGAGCTTGCGATCTTTGTTACGCCCATTGTGGTCGATGCCAGTCATACAGATCTGGTGCAGCGTACGTCCAATGCAAAATCGTTATTGAGTGATAGTTTTCCAGATAAGCTACGCCTCAACTCCCCGATTGATAGCAAACAAGACCCCGATAAGAGAATTATTTTTGACGGCCAGTGGGATACCAACACTGTCAATGGTCAAGAAACGGATGTTGTAAACCAGTGGGAGTAGGGTCGTGATTCACATGACGCTGACGTTTGAAGATGGTCGCCGAGAGAAAGTAAGTCTTAAACCTCCGTTTGTCATCGGTCGTTCTGCAGAGTGTGCGCTACGCATTCAGCACTGGCGAGTAGCAAAAGCGCATCTTCGTGTGCGTCGAGATCAAGCCGGATGCTATCTAGAGGATCTAGGCTCTCTGGTGGGTACGCGTATAAATGGCAATAGACTTGATCGGTATGGCCCCGTGCAGCAAACAGATGAGGTCGTTGTTGGTCCATGTTTACTACGTTTTGCCATTTCTGAACATGAAGGCGTTGACACGAACATAGCGCAAGCAGGTCTCGACATCGGCGCACCAGAGATTGAGCATCCTGACCCTATTGATTCCAGCAGTTTCGACCGAGCGCTTAGAAGATCTCTTCATCTGGGTCTGATTAAGGCGCTCGACTTGAGGCGCACTGATATCGCATCGCTGACTCCGGCTGGATTGCGTGACTATGCACGTGAGTGTGCGCGTCAGCTACCACTAGACCTGGTCGAGCATATTAGCGACGTTGACAAAGACCGACTGATCGAGCTTGTGGTCATTGAGGCGGTTGGGCTAGGAGTACTTGAGCCACTGCTCGCAGATCCAGCCGTTACTGAGATTATGGTCAACGCGTTTGATGAGATCTACGTTGAAAGCAATGGAACGCTGCGGCGGTCTAATGTTGAGTTCAGCTCGGAGGTAGCTGTGCGTGGCATCATTGAACGGATTGTCTTCCCTCTTGGCAGGCGGATTGATGAGCTTTCGCCAATGGTTGACGCGCGTCTGCCTGACGGCTCCCGGCTGAACGCTGTGATTTCGCCTATCTCTTTGCGGGGAGCCTGCGTGACGATTCGCAAGTTTCCGAACAATCGTCCAACACTAGATGACTTGATTCAAAACGGCACTCTGGCTCAACCGCTCGCGAAATTCCTGTCTTGGTGCGTTGTAAATCGAGTCAACATCCTGGTGTCGGGAGGCACCGGTTCAGGTAAAACAACACTACTAAATGTCCTCGCGAGCCAGATACCAAGCGTCCAGCGTATTGTCACGATCGAGGACTCCGCTGAACTACAAATTGCACATCCACATGTCGTAAAGCTAGAGGCACGACCGCCCAGCATTGAAGGACGTGGTGCGGTTACCATTTGCGACTTGGTTAAAAATGCCTTGCGTATGCGTCCTGATCGTATTGTTGTGGGCGAGGTGAGGGGGCCTGAGGCTACCGATATGCTAGCCGCTATGAACACTGGGCATGAGGGGTCCCTCACGACGCTCCATGCAAATAATCCACGTGATGCATTGGCTCGACTCGAGACCTTGATGTTGGCTGCTCAAAGTGGTTTGCCGCATGCTGCGATACGTGACCAGATTGCCAGCGCCATACATTTGATCGTTCATCAGGTCAGGCTGCAGAACGGCCAACGGGTAGTGCACTCAGTGGCAGAGGTGTGTGGTGTGGAGTCTGGAGTGATTCAAACACAGACCATCGCACGGATGGACGTGGGTTCTGGACGAGCGCGTGGAGCAGGGTTAATGCCCACTTTGTTTGATCGGCTAAGTCATCGTCCAGATCCCGAAATGACAGACTGGTTCGTTCAGACATGATGTCAATAGAAGGTGGGCTCGCAGGCCTGTCGATTGCGTTACTGTTTTGGGTGACCCATCGAAGTCTCAACAGTGCTTGGGTCAAATATCGTCATACGCTCAACACAGAGGCACAAGCCCAACTTACTGAGATGTTTGTGTTTGTGGACTTATCCCTACTTTGGCCGCAATTGATTGCGCTTGCAGGTGCAGTTGGGCTGCTGCTTTGGGTCTGGACCGATAGCGAGTTGCTCAGTGCGCTGACTGGCGTATTTTTGCTGTTTGCTCCCCGCATCGTGTTGGGGCGAGCACGCGCTGCGAGGGCACGTGCATTGGATCGGCAGCTACCTGATGCCTTACGTATGGTCGCCAGCGCTTTAAGTGCCGGGTCGAGCCTAAGCTCGGCGCTTAACGCTATCGCAAAGGACCTCAGTGCACCACTCTCTCAAGAACTGTCCCTCATTTTGCGCGAACAGCGAGTAGGCATTCCATTACACGATGCGTTAAAGAATTTACGTCATCGAATTGGTACGGATAGTGTCGTGCAGGTGACAACCTTGCTGCAGGTTGGCGCCGAGTCTGGTGGCTCGTTGTCGACGCTGCTTGAGCGACTTGCCGCAAATTTGAGTGCGCAGCAGCACATTGCACTTAAAGTAGACATGCTGACTTCCCAAGGCAGAATGCAAGCCTGGGTGATTGGTCTGTTACCGATATTGCTGCTAATTGCCCTTTACTGGATTGATCCGTATGCGATGCATTCAGTGATGACAACAGAGGCGGGGCAACTCGTTCTACTGTGTATCGCCGTACTTGAGATCGCTGGCTTACTTTGGTTGAGGTCGATCTTGCGCATGGTATCGATTTGATGCTGCTTTGGAGCGGCATATTTGTTGGTGCGCTATGCGTGGGGGTGGCAACCTTCTGGTTATGCACAATGTTATGGAGTGTTGACGTTTCATCGTTTGTTACCTGGAACCAAAGACGTGCCGGAACGTTACTCTTAACGCGGGCTGGTTACCCACACTGGCATGTTGGACAACTCTATTTACTTAAATTTATAGGGTGCGGAAGCGGTGCGATTACGTCTGCAGTCTTTCTTCACTATGCAATGCCATGGGAGGCCTGGGGTGGAGTTAATCTCATTCTAGTTTTGGTGTGTGCAGTGCTTGGCTATGCGTACCCCTCTGCATTTCTTCGTGCGCGGGCTCGAAAGCGACAGTCTTCTATTTTGCGAGATATGCCTCCGTTCTTGGACTTAATCGTCCTTGGGCTTGAATCAGGTTTGAACTTACAGGCTTCGCTTCAAATGGCGTTGCAATACAGTCGTCCAAGCGCACTGCGTTACGAGTGGGCTCGTGTTTTGTATGACATTCGCGCGGGGCAACCGCGGGCGCATGCTCTAACACAACTTGCTGTGCGTACAGACATGACTACAGTCAGACAATTGGTTTCAGCAATAAGCCAAGCTGAGTCGACCGGCTTTAGTGTGGGGGCAATTATTCGTGGCTTCAGTGATCAGCACAGAGCAGAACGCTTGATGAAAATTGAAAAGCTCGCCATGCAGGCGCCCGTAAAAATGCTGTTCCCAATGGCGTTATGCATATTTCCTTGCACCTTTCTTGTTCTTGGGATACCTGTTGCGGCACAGTTATTCAGTCTTTAATGATCAATAACTCAGAGGGACCCAAGGTGCACGCATTTCAGATAACGATTGCTAGGAATTTTATTGAACGCGCTCGAGGGCTACTTTTCTCCGATCCACAGCCACGGGGGCACCTGCTTTATTTCCCGAACTGTCGAGCCGTACATACATTTGGGATGCGCTATCCCTTAACTGTGATCTTTTTTGACGAAGGAGATCGCGTCTTGCGTGTGGTTAAAAAAGTCAATCCAAATCGAATTGTCACGTGTCTGCAGGCCCGCGCTGTGTGCGAGACAACGTGGCGACCGGAGACTAGCGACGAGAGCTTAGACATTACTCAACTGGAATTGGCTCTGGCTCGGAGTCTTGCGCAGAATTGAAAACAGAAATAAAACTTGTATAAAAACTGCAGTAGAGCACCGAGCTCGCAACCACATTGATGGGAACTTGTAAGGTGGCACTTAAGCTTTTTGGTAAGCCCAGCATGCTCAGTGCACTAAGCGTCATATCGATCGTCAAGAAAATAGCCAACCAGGACAGACCGTAGACACCAAACGCCCACTTGTTTCTCCAACAGGCAATTCCGCTATAGAACAGCGCACGGGTCATTGGAATGGAGTGCCACCCTACGAGCGCAGGCGCATACCAAAATATCGCAGCCATCAACACATATAAAACGGCAAAAATAGCCATGGGTATACGCACAGCCTCTAACAACGGCAAAAGATCGTTATTGGTTGTGACGGATTTAAGTGCCTCGGTGACTTCTTCGGAGAACGGCAAAAAGGCAAGCAGACCTAATATCAGACAGAACACCACATACAAGGCACCCATTCCTAGCAAGCGTCGGAATACCCCGGCTAGTCGCAGTGGTGCGATCCAGGTTCCAAGTAATATCTTTTGACCTTGTTCCGCGTTGCGTGCGGCGCTGAGCGACAAGAGAGTCGCCGTTGGCATGAGCACAACAAACAGCAATGGCCCAATCGGTGGGGTGATGCTTGCAACCATGAGTATCAAACTCACAAACATGGCCCATGAAAAGAAAGCCATAGGTTGTTTACGGAAAAGCGTCCAGCCGTCGCGGACCCAACGCCATCCGGCTAGAGCGGGTAAAGATACTGCTTGCATCAAGATTCCTTGGGTAGGGCTGGGATAGTGTCCAGCGTCCTTTGGGTCAGAATACGCTCAAAATGTGTTGGGTCGTGAGGTTTGAGTGTTTGCGCCGGACGGGGAAGGTAAAAGTCGTAAAGACGTGAAATCCAAAAACGCAAGGCGGCTGCGCGCAGGAGGGCAGGCCAAAGGCGTTGTTCTTCAGGTGTGAATGGTCTGACTTTGGAATAGGCCGAGAGCCATGCATTGACGAGTTCCGGGATGAACTTGCCCGTTGTTTGCTCAATACACCAATCGTTGAGACAGACCGCAACGTCAAACAACCAAGCATCGACCCCCGCAAAATAGAAGTCGATAAATCCACCCAATATTGGGCTCTCATTTGTGCCAGCGAACAGGACATTGTCCCGGAATAGATCGCAGTGTGATGGCCCCTTAGGGATGCAATGCCAGTCTGCAGCGTTTCCAACAGCTACTTGCTCCGCTAAGCTATGCGTCAATAACTCGCGTGCCGATCCCGATAGAAACGGAAGCACAATCGGCGTGGTCTGCTGCCACCAAGCTAGTCCCCGTAAGTTCGGCTGGGCGATCGAAAAGTCTGCCGAGGCCAAATGGGCGCGCGCGAGCGTGGCGCCAGTTAACGCACAATGCGCAGCGCTAGGAGAGGCTATATAGGCCCCTGGTAACTTAGAGACAATGGCTGCGGGTTTGTGGTGCAGAGTAGTGAGCCTTCCCCCGTCGCGTCTGGTTTGGGGCTTGGGCACCGGGATGCCACGTTCCGCCAAATGATGCATCAGCTCGATATAGAAAGGCAGTTGTTCAGCCTTGAGTACTTCAAAAATGGTCAACACATACTCGGCTGACGAGGTGTGTAGAAAGTAGTTGCTGTTCTCAATGCCCGCCGCAATACCCTTCAGGGACACGAAATCACCCAGGGAATACTGGCGGAGCAAGTCGCGCGCGTCTTGGTCGCTAACAGGGGTGAATACAGCCATAACGGAAAATGTTGCAAAGATTGACAAGATTGAACAGCATTACTGGGCTAATTTTACCAAGTCGCCCGCACACTGCGCGCACTTGGTGTCGAATGACCTCTAAAATCAGACGGGGTGCGATAATCGCACGCGCTGTTCGCACGCTTAATTGTGTTGGAAATGATTCTCCCGCTGTCACCACATTCAGAGCCAATGTCATCAATTCGCCCGACGCTTGATCGGCACGGTTGGCAACTTTGCGTCGCCCCCATGATCGATGTTACGGATCGGCACTGCCGCTATTTTCATCGACTTCTAGCGCCACGTGCTCGGTTGTATACGGAGATGATTACTACCGGCGCGTTAACCCATGGGGATGTTGAGCGGCATTTAGCCTTTAGTCTAGAAGAGCATCCGCTTGCGTTGCAACTAGGGGGTAGCGAACCCGATGCGCTGAAGTCTGCGGCGCGCTTAGGCGAAAAATGGGGCTATGACGAGATTAATTTGAACTGCGGCTGTCCTTCTGAAAGAGTCCAAAAGGGCTCCTTTGGCGCGTGTTTGATGTCGGAGCCCAAACTCGTCGCGGACTGCATTAAAGCCATGCAAGACGCGGTCAGTATCCCAGTGACGGTTAAACATCGATTGGGCTTGGACTGGGACGAGAACTATGCCTTCGTCCGGGATTTTGTTGGGACGCTGTATGACACCGGCTGCCGCGTATTTATTGTTCACGCGCGCAATGCTGTCTTAAAAGGGCTGACGCCTAAAGACAATCGAGAGGTGCCCGCACTTCGCTACGATCATGCCGCACAGTTAAAAATCGACTTTCCTGATGCGGTGATGATTCTGAATGGGGGCTTGATTAGTAGGGCAGATTGTGAAGCTGAGTACGAGCGTTTTGACGGGGTGATGCTCGGTCGCTCGCCTTGGCATAATCCCATTGTCTTAAGAGAGATTGCGCAAGCGTGGTGGCCCGACGACAAGCTCATTCCTGAGCCTGAAATGATCGAAGCGCTCGCGTGCTACGCGCAGACGCAAATAGCAACAGGGGTGCCCCTGCGAGTAGTTGTTCGTCCCTTGCTTGGACTGTTCAATGGTAGGCCGCGCTCACGGCTTTGGAGAAGGATGCTATCCGACTCAAAACTATTGAATGACAGCCAGGCAGATCTAATCCGTCAGGCCTATCAACTCGTTGGAGCATCTTAGTCTGGGTTTGTGGTTGATTTTTCATCGGGCCAGTCACGGATATAGGCCTTTAACAACGAGTTCTCAAATTTTTGCGCCGCAACGATTGCTTGTGCGAGGTCGTAGAAAGAGATCACCCCCAACAGTACGCCATCGTCCATGACGGGAACGTAGCGGCAATGATTGTCCAGCATCAGGTGCTGCAAGGTGTTGGCATCGGTGTCTGGCGTCACCGAGACAGGAGCGGATTCCATGATTGCCCGTATGGGCGTGGCGCCAACAGCGCCATGATTACTATTTACGTGGCGAATAATTTCGCGAAACGTCAACATGCCAGCAAGTTTGCCTTGATCCATAATCACGAGCGAACCGATGTCATGCGTGCTCATGGTTTCGAGCGCTTGGACGACTTGGGTGTCTGGCGAAGCGGTAAACAGGGTGTTTCCCTTTACGCGCAGGATTTCACTGACCTGTAGCATGTTCTTCCTCCTTGGTGCTGCTGGCTGATTGTAGTGTTTGTTTGCGCAGAAGCGGTAGATTGGTTGCCACGTGTCCACCCAACAGCACGCCTAGCCAAGAAAAATAGACCCAGAGCAAGAAAACCGGGATGGCGGCGAATGCCCCGTAAATCATCGTGTAGGTTGAAAAACGGGCAACGTAAAGCGCGAAACCAAACTTCATGACCTCTAAAAGCAACGCAGCCACGAAGCCGCCCAAGAACGCATCACGCCAGAGTACTGTTGTGTTTGGCACAACAACAAAGAGCACCATGAGCCCTAAGGTGCTTACGATAAAGGGAGAGAGATTAAGCGAAAGCTCTAGTAATGCAGGGAGATCCATCACGTGGCCGAAGGACTCGCGGGCCAAAAAGGCAGTCGTCCAGAGCATGGCACTAAGTAGAATTGGACCGACAAATATGATCATGATGTAGACAAGGAAGCGGCGAGCAGCGTGACGTTGCTCCTTTACACGCCAAATCGTGTTGAGCGCGTCATCGACCGAAATCACCAGAGCGATGATCGTTCCGACTAAAAATACGCCTCCTATGGCGCTTAGATGGCTCGCTTGCGCAGCAAACGCATTAAGGTAATTCATGATGCTGCTTGAGATCTGCGGGGGTAGCAAATTGTTGGACAAATACTGTTGTAACGCATCATTGAACTCATCAAACTGAGGGAGCGCCGCAAAGACGGACAGCATGACCGCAAGGAGAGGAACAATTGCAAAAACCGTCGAAAACGCCAGACTTGATGCGAGTTGCATGGTCTTCGCTTTGAGCGAACGTTTGAACGCAATGACGATCGCCAACTGCCATGTGCGCAGGGCAGTGTGTTGTTTGGCGGAAAGGTAATAGGGGGGCATGCGGTGGGTGTACTGCTCAAATGGCGCGAGGAACGATGGATAATACTAACCTGCGAAGATCAACTTCATAAAAGACCAAAGTATGCAGAATGTGTTGCCCCCGCCTGCCGTGCGGGCCCCCAGGTTGAATGTTGCGCTGCAGCGCGTTGCGATGACAAGCCTGCTGGCGCTGCTGCTGTGGTGCGTTGTGTGGGAGATATGGTTTGCTCCGCTGCGGCCGGGCGGGACGCTGCTTTTTTTGAAGGCCTTGCCATTAGCATTTGCGGTGCGGGGGGTAGCGCGAGGTAGTCTCTATACGATTCAGTGGGCTTCGATGCTTGTACTGCTTTATCTGATGGAGGGCGTTGTTCGCGTGATGTCTGATCCGCCTGGGCCAAGTATTGCCGCAGCCTGGGTTGAAGTTGTGCTCTCCACAATCTTCTTCTTTTGTTCTATTTTTTATGTCCGTCCCGCAAAGCGCGCCGCTAAGGCCGCCAAAAAACTCGCGGAATCAACAAACACTCAGCGGCCTAGCGGCAGTGACCAGGGGCGCAAATAGATGAGCGACACTTGCGCGATTGACGACAGTCCGTTTTTTAATGTCCCAAAAACCAACTCCTTTGCCGGACTGCCGACGGACTTCTATACTCGTTTGCCAACAACTCCCCTGAAAGCACCCAAATTGGTGCACGCTAACCCGCTGGTTGGAAGTTCGGTTGGGCTGTCTTCAGAGCAGCTACTGACCCAGAGGTTCTTGGATGTTGTGAGCGGCAACGCGCCGCTCCCAGGGGGAGACACACTTGCTGCTGTGTATAGCGGGCATCAGTTTGGTGTGTGGGCAGGACAACTTGGCGATGGCCGTGCACATCTTCTGGGTGAAGTCGCTGGGGAGCGCGGGTGCTGGGAACTGCAACTTAAAGGGGCAGGTCCGACGCCATACTCCCGGCGCGGGGACGGTAGAGCCGTGTTGCGCTCCTCAATTCGGGAGTACCTTGCGAGTCATGCGATGGCTGGCCTAGGAATACCGACAACGCACGCCTTAGCTCTGGTAAGCGCACAAGATTATGTGATGCGCGAGACCTTGGAGACCGCAGCGGTTGTTGCACGCATGGCCCCGAGCTTTATCCGGTTCGGTTCGTTCGAGCACTGGGCTGCGCGCAACGCACCGCAGAATTTGACCGCGTTGGCGGACTACGTCATTGAACGCTTTTATCCTGAATGCCTCATTTCTGAGTCTGGTGTTGCCGATACCCCAGACCAGCGCTATGTTCGCCTCTTGCGTGAAGTCGTGCGTCGCACTGCCAAGCTCATGGCACAGTGGCAGCTAGTCGGCTTTTGTCACGGTGTCATGAATACCGACAACATGTCTATTCTTGGTTTGACCCTGGATTACGGTCCCTATGGATTCATGGACGCCTTCGATGCCAAGCACATTTGCAACCACACCGATGCGCAAGGGCGTTATGCCTGGCACGCGCAACCCGCTGTGGCGCACTGGAATCTATATCAGCTGGCCAATAGTCTCCACGTGATCGTTTCCGATGCAGAGGCATTACGTGAGGCGCTTGACACATTTGAGCCGACTTTCCTGGAGGCGATGCAGACCAAGCTGAGTTTGAAGCTCGGTCTTGGCGCATGGCAACACGGTGATGAAGTGTTGATCGACGACTTATGGTCGCTGATGCAAGAGAATCGGGCAGACTTCACACTGACGTTTAGGCAATTGGCCCACGCACCCGGTCTGGGGCATGCCGATCTTGCGCGCGTTGTGCAGGATTTAGGGGGAACTGTCAGCCAGGATATCGCACCATTCATTGATTTGTTTATCGATAGGGAGGCGGCCTCGGCCTGGCTCGAACGCTATCGGCAGCGCGTGCAGGCCGATGGGGCGTTAGAGAAGGGCGCTCGTATTGATTCGATGCTTTCAGTGAATCCGCTTTACGTTTTGCGCAATTACCTGGCGCAAAGAGCTATTGAAGAGGCGCAGAACGGCGATTTCAGCGAGGTTGGCAGGTTATTTGAGGTCTTGAAGGACCCGTTTTCTTATCAAGCCGGCAGAGACGCCTATGCGGCTCAGCCTCCAGCCTGGGCGACTAAAATCGAAGTAAGTTGTTCGTCCTAGTGCCATAATTCAACATCACCCACTGGTTTGTACGGTTTACATATGTCTGGCAACACTCTAGGTACCCTGTTTCGAGTCACCAATTTCGGTGAGTCTCATGGCCCGGCGATTGGCTGTGTGGTCGATGGCTGTCCTCCGGGGCTCGCCTTATCTGAAGAGGATATACAGCTTGAGCTAGATCGTCGTCGTCCGGGTACGTCACGGCATGTGACGCAGAGGCAAGAGACCGATCGCGTTGAGATTCTGTCTGGCGTGTTCGAGGGCTATACAACAGGCACCCCGATCGGGCTGTTAATCCGCAACACAGACGCCCGCAGCAAGGATTACAGCAATATTGCGGAAACCTTCCGGCCCGGGCATGCGGATTACGCCTATTTCAAAAAGTACGGTATTCGCGACCCACGCGGTGGCGGGCGTTCCTCTGCACGGCTCACTGCACCAACTGTCGCTGCTGGCGCGATCGCTAAGAAGTGGCTAAAAGAAAACTTTGGTACCCAAGTTCGTGGCTATATGTCAGCACTGGGACCTATCGA